>CALCCH010000598.1 GCA_937899855.1 uncultured Saprospirales bacterium
CCGCCATGTATACAATCACCGCCGTATTGAGGGGCTCCCCCCGGAAGCTACCGTCCCAATTCCCCCGCGTGTCACCGGGCAAAAAGTCCCGCGCCTCGTGTACCACCGCCCCCCAGCGATTAAAAATCAGGAAGCGATTGCTACGCTGGACCCCACAGGAGGTAAAAATCTCCAGCCAATCATTGTTTCCATCCCCATCCGGCGAGAAGGCAGAAGGGACGTAAATCAAGGAGCCCTCCGCCACGTAAATCGTTTGTCGATCCAGTGCCCGACAGCCCGCCTCATCCTCCACCTCCAGCTCCACCGTCACCGTCCGGGTCGGCGCAATGGGCTGCGCCAGACAAGAATCACAAAGCAGCCAGGGGTTTTCCGCCCACCGAAACTCGAAAGGACGATCACTCTGTACCTGCCCTAGCAATTCGACCGACTGCCCCAACTGAATAGTCGTATCCGGCCCCAGCTGCACCCCAATGGGCCCAGCTCCAGCCAGCTCTACCAAGGTATCCAGTTCGCAGCCCTCGCTGTCTTGGATGGTCAGCCGGTAAGTGCCCACTGGCAATCGGTCAAAGGTCGGCCACGATACCAAAGCCTCTCCCTCCAGTCCGTAGAGGTAAGGGCCAAGCCCGCCCACCACGCTATCGATAAGCAGGGCTCCATCACGATCTCCAAAACAAGTAGGCTCCACCAAGTCGATAAACAAGTCTTGGGGCCCCAGGTTGCCCAGCGCCACCAACACGCTATCCGTAGAGGTACAACCGTTGGTGCTATCCGTCACCGTGAACCAGTATTGCCCCGCTTGGTCCACTTCAGCCCGCAGCGCCATTCCCGCACCGAGCAAACCGGGACCCGTCCACTGGTACGCAAAATCGCTACCCTGCGAGGAGGCACTGCCATCCAATGATAGGCGAAGCGTTTCACAATCCAGGGTACCTCCCGCCCCCGCCTCCGCGAGGGGAAACTCAAAATCGGCATCCACACGGACCGAAGCCGAGTCCCGACAGCCCGTCGAGGTGTTCGTGAGTAGCAATTGGTAGATCCCCGGCTGGTCCACGCGGGCCTGGGGGGTAGTAGCACCACTCAGAATCGAAGGACCCGACCACTGGTAAACGTACCCGTTGCCACTGGAAGACGCACTCGCGTCCAATTCCAGCACGACCCGACGGCAGTTGAGGATATCGGGCGGGCCAATGAGGATCAAGGGCAAATCGTTGTCTTCCACAATGTTGACCGCTACCGAATCGCGGCAGGCATTTTCCAAATTGGTCACAATCAGCGTATACTGTCCCGGACGGGTAATTTCGTAATTGACTTCACTCGATTCCGCTTCGCGCTCCCACCACCATTCAAAGCCCAATGCCCCTGGCCCCGCCGAGCCCGACGCATCCAGTACAATGCTGGTAGTACTACAGGTCAAACTGAGCCCGCCAATGGGGTTAACAAAAGCGGTGGGCGATAAAGTATCGATCCCTACCAGCACCGAATCCAAATCACTACAGGCATTGGAAGGGTTGGTCACTTCGACAAAATACCAGCCCGAGGCTTCGACCTCCACCATCGAGGTATTCCCCAGGGGCGATCCATCCGCCGCCCGCCACTGATAGGCCAAATTGGCTTCCCCTTGCGAAGCGCCGGCGTCCAAGGCTACTCGCATCACCTCACAGTTGAGCAAATCCGCTACCCCCGCTTCCGCCAGGGGGAGGTTGGTCTCCGGCACCACGAGTACCCGGGCACTGTCGCGACAAAAGTTGGGTGCCGTCAGCACAATCGTATACCATCCCGAATCTACTACGATGGGATTGGGCACATTGGCCATAAATCCATCGGGACCGGTCCAGTCGTAGCTCACACCCGGTGTACCGGACTGCGCACTGATTTCCGCCACTCCCGTATTACAGTCCAAGGTATCCGTGAAGGCGAGCAAATCGGGGGGCAGGGTATCGACCACCACCTGGGCACTGGTCAGGGACTCACAACCGTTCGGTGCCGTGACGGTCAAGGTATAACTTCCCCCCGTAGCTACGCTTGGGTTTTGCTGATTACTGCTGTAGGCATCGGGACCCGTCCAGGAGTAAGTGACTCCAGCGGTCACAGAATTCCCTTCCAGCTGTACCATGTCGCGGGCACAGTCAATGGTCCCTCCGAGAGCGGTAGCCCCCGGAAGTGCCACGTCCTCCAACACTTCTACCGTATCCCGAGCCTCACAAAAATTGGGCGCCACCACTTCGAGGATGTAGGTACCGGGATCACTGACGTTGGGATTCGCCGAAGCCGCACTAAAGCCCCCCGGGCCCGTCCAGGTATACCGAACGCCAGACGTAGCGGACATTCCCAAGAGCTGACCGATGGGTGCACCACAGTTTAGAGTATCGCCCAGCGCCAGTACGTCGGGCTGTTCAAAATCCGTCTCGACCAGGGCGCTATCTACGGCTTCACAGTCGTTGGTACCACGAACCGTCAGAAAATACCAACCGGACAATCCCACCGTGGGATCGCGTTCGCCGCTGCTAAAACCACCCGGGCCTCGCCAGCTAAACTGAGCCGAGGCGCTAGTCGATTGCCCCTCTAGCTGTACCGAATCCCTACCACAATTGAGGGTATCCCCAAGGGCAATGGCTTCCGGTAAGCTCCGGTCTTGAACAATAAAAATACTGTCGGTCGACTGGCAAAAATTGCGTCCTTCCGTACGCAATCGATACCAGCCCGGCATCCCAATCCGAGGCCCTCGCTGAGAACTGCTAAAGCCGCCCTGCCCCGTCCAGGCGTAACGGACCGGATCGACCAGCGCCTGCGCCCAGAGGTCTACGCTATCGCGACCACAATCGAGGGTATCGCCCAGGGCCTGCGCCCCAGGTTCTAAAATGTCTTGTTCGATCCGTAGCGTATCGCGGCTGCGGCACTGATTGGGGGCCGTGACTTCGAGGAAGTAAGCCCCGGGACGATCAATTTCGGGTTGGGAAAGCTGGCTTTGGAAACCACCGGGGCCCGTCCAAGCGTAGCTCAGTCCCAGGGTAGCGCTGCTGGCATTCAGGGCGATTAAGGTATCGCGGCAATTGAGGGTATCGTTGAAAACCATAAAGGTCGGCGCCAAGGTGTCGACGGTCAGGACGGTGCTATCGAGAGAAATACACCCTTCCGCATCCCGAACCGTCAGCACGTAGGTCCCTCCCCGATTGGCAAAGGGATTCTGCAGTCCACTGGCATAAGTACCGGGGCCCGTCCAGGAATAGCTAACGCCCGGGGTGGGAGAATTGCCCAACAGTTGAATGCTATCTATACCACAGGTCAAAGTATCCCCCTGCGCCAGTGCCCCCGGTAGTACAATGTCTTCGATCACCAGCACCGTATCTCGCGATTCACAGGCATTGGGGGCCCTCACGAGCAATCGGTATGTTCCCAACTCCGCCACGTTGGGATTGGGCAAGGTCGAGCTAAAGCCTCCGGGGCCTTCCCAGAAGTAGCTGACGCCCGCCGTGGGGGAAGTGGCGGACACTTGAAGCGGATCAAACCTACAGTCGAGTGTATCCCCGATGGCGAGGGCGCCAGGGTCAATGGTATCGACCAGCACTTCAAATTGCGCTACCGATTCACAGGCATTGGGCGCTACCACGGTGAGGGTGTATAAGCCGGCAGCCCCCACTCGGGGACTTTGCTGATTGGACGAAAAACCGGGGCCCGTCCAGGAATAGCTGACGCCCGCCGTGGGGGAATTGCCCAACAACGGAATGCTATCGCGCGCGCAATCCAGGGTGTCCCCGACGATACTCGCCCCGGGCACCTCCAGGTCTTCCAACACCCGGGCCGTATCCCGCGACGCACAGCCGTTCGGCCCAGTCACCAGCAGGTAGTAGTCGCCGGCGACCATTACCTCGGGCTGCTGTTGGTTCGAACTAAAGCCACTGGGCCCCGTCCAGGAATAGGTAGCCCCCGCGGTAGGCGAATTGGCTACCAACTGTACCCTACCGCTCTGACAGTCGATGGTGTCGCCACGGGCCAGTGCCCCCGGAACTTGCACATCCTCCAGAATGAGGACGGTATCGCTAGTCTCACAATTTTCCGCGCTGCGCACCGTCAGGTAATAAGCTCCGGCGGTAGCGATCCGCGGATTTTGCTCCGTCGAGGCAAAGCTTCCCGGACCGGTCCAGGAATAACTGACGTCGGGCGTAGCGGAAATACCGAGTAACTGGACCGTGTCGCGCGCACAAGTCAGGGTATCGCCCCGGGCGAGGGCATCGGGAAAACGGCTGGCGTCGATTACTTGGATGCTGTCACTGGCGACACAGGCATTGGTACCGATGACGGTGAGTTGGTAGGTGCCCGCCATTGCTACGCTGGGTTGGGGAACAGTACTCAAAAAAGCACCGGGGCCCGTCCAGGAGTAACTGGCCAAATAACAGCTCGCGGATACTTCAAATAGGATGGAATCTCGATAGCAGTAGAGGGTATCGACGAAAAAGCTAAAGACGGGGGACAAGGTGTCCTGTTCAATCGTGATTTGCTCCTGGGATTGGCAGGCATTGGGGCCGGTCACCACTAGGGTGTACAGGCCGGGCTGGGCAATCATAGGGTTGGGGAGGGAGCTGCCAAATCCACCCGGGCCCGTCCAGGCGTAGCTGACCATGGCGGTGGGCGAATTGCCTTCCAGTCGGATGGAATCACTTGCGCAGGTTAGGGTATCCCCCAAAATACTGGCCCCGGGTAGGTTGACGTCTTCCTCCACCAAAGCGGTATCCCGCGCGCTACAACCATTCCCCGCCGTGGCCACCAAGACGTAGGAACCACTGATAAATACGAGGGGGTCAGGCGCATCGGACGTCCAGCCCCCCGGCCCTTCCCAACGCAAGTCCGTATCCAGAGGAGTGACCACACTCCCCAATTGTAACCCATTGCTCTGACAACCCAAAATTCCACCTAGCGCCTCCACCTCCGGTGCCAAAGTATCCAAGGGCACCGCAATCGTATCCAAAACGCTACAGCCATTTGGCGCCGTAGCGGTCAAATAATAATCACCGGGCATCCCCGCCCGCGGATTGGCCAAAGCCGAATTAAAGCCCCCGGGACCCACCCATTGATACTGGACCCCCAAAGTACTCGACGTGGCCCCAAGCGCAACGCTATCCCGGGCACAAGTCAAGGTATCTCCCCGGCTCATCAAATCCGGCTCTTGGGTGTCGCTGAGTACCACGATGCTAGCCTCGGCCGTACAGGCGTTCGAAGCCCTCACCCGGAGGGTGTAGGTCCCCGTTGCGTCGACCAAGGGAGCGGCTTGGGTACTGCTAAAGCCCCCCGGACCACTCCAGGCGTAGGGCAGCCCCCGGCCAGTCGAAGAGGGCTGTAGCTGTACCGAATCGGTCCGGCAGTCCAGGGTATCGGCACGCAGACTGAGCAAGGGCGCTAAGGTATCGCGAATGACTTGCAGGGTAAAGTGCGATTCACACCCATTTGGCCCCGTTACAAAAAGCAAATATTCTCCCTCTCGTCCCACGCGGGGATTCTGCTCTCCACTGGTAAAACTGCCCGGGCCCAGCCAGAAGTAATCCACTCCCGCCGTCGGCGAAGACCCCAGTAACGATACGGTATCGCGGATGCAATTGAGCGTATCGGCCAGGGCCAAGGCACCGGGTAGGTTTTCGTCCTCCCACACGTGGGCCGTATCCACCGCCGTACAGCCATTATCGGCCCGTACGATCAGTTCGTAAGGCCCCGCCTCCGTCACTACGGGATTGGCCACCAACGCAACAAAACCACCGGGACCCGTCCAGGAATAACTGACCCCCGGCGTAGTAGAACTCCCCAGTAGGGTCACCGAGTTGTCCTGACAATTGAGGGTATCGCCCAGGGCTTGCGCATCGGGACGGAGGGTATCCAGTACCACCGTCACCATATCGATCGAAACGCAGGCATTGGGACCGGATACAAAAAGCTGATAGGTGCCCGGCCGATCTACGGTGGGGTTTTGATCGATGGAGCTAAAGAGGTCCGGGCCCAGCCAAAAATAGTCTACTCCACCCGTCGGAGAGTTCCCACTGAGCGTCACCGTCGTTTGTACACAATTGAGACTGTCCGCTACCGCCGCAAAGGCACCGGGCGGATCGATGTCACTAAGCATCGTCACACTGTCCCGCGATTGGCAGCCATTCGCGGCGGTCACTTCGAGGATGTAGAGCCCCCCTTCGCTGACTAAAGGATTCGCCAAGGTGCTGTTAAAGGCACTGGGGCCCGTCCATTGAAAGGTCAGGTCGGTAGCAGCACTGGTCGCCGAGCCAAAGAGGCTCGCCGGATTATTTTGACAGTTGATGGTGTCGGCCTCGGCCAGGGCACCGGGGGGATCAAGATCCGCAAACACCTCGATGCTGTCCTGGGCGGAACAAGCATTGGGGGCAAGTACCGTCAGGTAGTAGACGCCCGCCTGATCCACCTCCGGCTGGGGTAAATTGCTGCCAAAGCCCCCCGGACCACTCCAGGTGTAGGCCACCCCGAGCGTACTCGAACTGCCCCGCAGCTCAATCGTATCGCGGGCACAAGTCAGGGTGTCGGCACCGACGAAAATATCGGGCAGATCACGGTCTTCGATGACCTCCGTCGTCGCCGTAGCCGTACAGGATCGGTGGTGGTAGGATCGGGCAAATTGCTACCAAAGCCGCCCGGGCCCGACCAATCGTAAGTGACCCCGGGGGTGCTTGAACTACCAATGAGTTGGGCCAGGTTATCCTGACAATCTAGGGTGTCACTCCGCACCAGAACATCAGGGGAAATGGTATCGGCCACCACGACCACGGTATCCTGCGATCGGCAGTTGTTGGGGGCCGTGACCACCTGAATGTATTCCCCCGGCTGGCTCACCTGAGGGTTTTGGTCGATGGAACTGAATAAGTCCGGGCCTCGCCAGAAGTAATCCACCCCAGCGGTGGGCGAAGCGGCCAGTAGCTGAACGGTACCAATGGCACAGTTGAGCGTATCGGGACTTTGCGCCAGGGCACCGGGCGGATCAATACTGCTTGCCACAAAGGCCGTATCGAGGGAAAAACAGCCATTGGCACCACTCACCCGCAATTCGTACCTGCCGGGAATGGAGGTGCTTGGATTGGCGATGTTGCTGTTAAAAGTCCCGGGACCCGTCCAAGCGTAAGTCACCGGACTACTGGGCGAACTGCCCAGCAGGGTCACCAATCCCAGCTGGCAAGTGAGGGTATCCCCCACTGCCGTAGCGCCCGGTTCGGTCCGATCCTCCAGCACTTCCGTCGTGGCCGTAGCCGTACAGGCGTTGGGCGCCGTCACCACCAATTGGTAAATCCCCGTAGCCCCCACGCGGGGCGTTTGCTCCGTACTACTAAAACCACCCGGGCCCGTCCACTGATAGGCTACCCCCGCGGTGTTGGAATTGGCCAGCAGATTGACCGAATCCCGGGTACAAGTCAGGGTATCGCCCAGCGCGATCAGATCGGGAATCTCGCGGTCGGCTACTACCCAGGCCGTGTCGATGCTTTCGCAAGCGTTGGCACCCACCACCCGCACCTCATAACCCCCCGGCAGCTGTACGTAGGGATCAAAACGATCGGCGCTAAAGCCCCCCGGCCCCGTCCACTCGAAACGCAGGACACTTGCGGCGCTGATGGCAAACAGCTGAACACTATCTACCAAACAGGTCAGGGTATCGGTCTCAACCCTCAGATCGGGAGCGCCACGATCGTCCAATAAGACGGCCGTAGCCTGGGACTCACAACCATTGGGACCGAGTACGGTAAGGGTATAGGTACCCGGCTCGGTCACGATGGGATTGGGGAACACGGAGCTGAAAGCACCGGGCCCCGTCCAGGAATAGCTGACGCCCGGCGTGGGCGAGCTGCCCAACAGTTGGCCACTGGCGGTAAGGCAATCCAAAGTATCGCCCTGGGCCGTGGCGCCGGGAAGATCTCCATCCTGGAGTACCACTGCCGTATCGACTGCGGTACAGCCGTTGGGGGCCGTCACGGTAAGGAAGTACGCGCCGGGAGCAATCACCACCGGATAGGCGACGGTAATGAAAAAGCTGGCGGAACAGGTGCAGGAATATAAATAAAAAAAAAGTGAGGGAGCGGGAAGGATGGTGACCATGGTGGTCTGACAATCCAGGGTGTTTCCCGTAGCCAGAATAGTGGGAGTCAGGGTGTCCAGGGGAACGACGAGGCTATCGAGCGTACTGCAACCATTGGTGGCTTCGACGCTGAGGTAGTAGGTGCCCGGCTCGGTGGTCACGGGATTGGCCGTGGCATTGCTAAAGCCCCCCGGGCCCGTCCAACTGTAATGGAGCAAGGGAAGGCTAGACATCGCGAACAGATCAGCCGTAAAGTCGATACAGTTGAGCGTATCCGTCTGTAAGCTAAGGTCAGGGCGGAGGGTATCGGCAAAGACTTCGGCGACGTAGTTGGTGGTACAGCCATTGGGGCCGGTCAGCAGTAACGCGTAGTCTCCGGGCGCAAAGACGAGGGGGTTGGCCAGATTGGAGCTAAAGCCATTGGGGCCCGTCCAGTCGTAGCTGACCCCAGCCGTACTAAAATTACTCATCAACTGACCGCTGGTCTTATTGCAGCGCAGGGTATCACCGAGCACCAGCGCTTGAGGGGGCACCGTATCGATAACCACCCGGACGGTGGTATCGGCCGTACAGCCGTTGCGACCGGTGACGAGCAGGCGATAATCGCCCGGAACTCCGGCGAGGGTATTGGGAAGGTTGGAGGAAAAGGTCCCCGGCCCGGTCCATGCGTAGCGATCATCGCTGGCGGCGGAAGATCCCGCGAGGGGGACGAGATTGGTTACGCAGTCGAGGGTATCCAGGGCCGCGGCGCTGATGAGGGGTGGGGCAAAGTCACTG
>CALCCH010000599.1 GCA_937899855.1 uncultured Saprospirales bacterium
CATTAGAAACGATTGGGTGCGTTTTATGTTTAGCGGCGGCTAAAAATTGGTGGGGTCATTTTCTCTAAAAAAAAGCAGCGGCGGCGATTACTTTTTCAGCAAGCGGAGGAATGCCCCCATGAGAACAAAAAATAAATTCCTATGCTGCGACGAAAAAAACACCTCCGCATTGCCGCTCTCTTTTGCTTACTGACTTTTGTCCAAAGCCTGATCTTGCCCGGAGTGGCCCAGGCCCTCACCGCTGGGCCCACCGCCCCCGAAACCGCCGACTTTGAACCCATCGACACCACCGACATGGTCAACCTGAATACGGGTGACTTCACCTACAATCTCCCCCTCCTCCAAGTACCCGGCCCGGAAGGAGGCTATCCCGTCAACCTGTCCTACCACGCCGGCATCCGCCCCCTACAAGAAGCCTCCTGGGTGGGGCTGGGCTGGAGCCTCAACCCCGGCGCCATCAACCGAGTGGTCAACGGCTATCCCGACGACCACAAGGGCATCACCCGCACGGTGACCGACTTCTGGCCGGGAGGGGAAACGGTCACCTATTCCATCGGGATCGGCTTTGGATTGCCCAATTCCCCCCTGGAAATGGGACTCAACCTGGCCATTACCAATGATACCTACCGGGGCGTGGGGGGAGACATTGGTTTTAGCCTAGAGGCCGCCAAATGGAAGGTGCAAGCCAACGGGGCTGGCCTCAAAGCTGGGGCCAACCTGGGCGTCGGCCCCTTCAAATACAGCCTGACCACCGATTTCGAAGGCAGCCTCAGCCACGGTGCCGCCTTGGGTATGTCCTTGGCCGGCACGGGATTGGGCAGGGGCCTGGCTAGCTTGGGGCTCTCCACTAGTGTGGGCGCTAGTATCGACTTCACCGGGGGGAGCACCTCCTTCTCCGTGGGTGGTTTTACCCTTCCCATTGCCAACAACCGCATCCAACTTTCCGAGGATCAGTGGGGCGTTCGCATTCCCATTCCCATCGGAAAAGTGATGATCAATTTGGGGTATCACTATTACCGCTACTGGATTCACGAAACGGACCAGGCGGAGACCTACGGCACCCTCTACGCGGTAGACAGTAAACCTACCGCCCTCTCGGCCAATCGTTCGATCCTCGATGATGACATCTCTTTTGATTCGTACATCCTACCAGAAATTGGAAAGAACATTGTCGACCATCCCGATCCCAATTGGTTGCAGGGGGGCGCCTATCCCGCCTACGATGCCTATCAAGTGTTGGGGCAGGGCGTCGGGGGGAATATGCAGCCCTACTTGTTTGAAAATGGCTCCCTCTATCGCAAGAAGTTGAAGGATACGTACAACAACCGAACTGATCTCGCTTTTCGCCTGCCCCAAGAAGTCTAACACCATCCCAACTTCTAGGGCAAGGGCGAGTTTTCCAATTACCTAACCCCCAACAGCGACCCCCAGCTCAACCTGAGCTACGATGCACCCACGGCCGACCCCCAGGATTTTAGCACCCCCACCGGGGGCTTCGACGCCGCCAGCTTCCAACTCGCCGGCGCCCAACACGTCGAGACCTTTACCAACGACGAAATCAGCAATGCTCCCGTGGCTACCCGCAATCGGGGCTTGATCAATTATCCCGGCATGAGCAATACCCAACGGACCGAGGGCGATAAGGGCGATCAAATCGGCGCCTACCGGATCACCAACCCTAGTGGGGTCACCTACCACTACGCCCTTCCGGTGTATGCCTACGATGAAACCATTAAATCTACACGACCGACCACCACGAATGGTACCTTCCTCAATACCCAATCCAATCCCGCGCCCTACGCCTACACCTGGCTGCTGACCGCCATCACCGGCCCCGATTTTGTGGACCGCAACGATGGGGGCAATCCCGATGGCCTGGCCAACGAAGGCGACTACGGCTACTGGGTTACTTTTGACTACGGCCAGTGGGTCGGCGATTACGAATGGCGGACGCCCTTTACCGGTCAACACATCGACATCGACAAACGGGTGTACCAGTACAGCTACGGTAAGAAAGAAATTTACTACTTGGATGCCATCAAGACGCGGAGCCACACGGCCCTGTTTATCAAAGACCTGCGCTACGATGGCAAGTCGGTCACCGATGGGAACCTCGGCGGATCGGACATCCGCAATGGAACGCTCTGTAGCCCGCCACCCCTGCCCGGAGTGAATGGCCCCATTAGACTGCCCCGTTCGCTACTGCGCCTGGACCGGATTTACCTGCTCAATAACGACGACCTCAGCGGCAGCTACGCCCTTGCCGATTTGCGCGACAACGGTAACCTGGAAGATAAGGTGACCTTTAACCTCAACGGCTGCGTCAATACCATTACCTATCACCAAAGCGATGAACTACTCGACGTCTCGGACCTCAACTCCACCCAGAACCAAACGCTGCTAAACAAGGCAATCCGCGTCATCGACTTGGACAACAATCACTACGAGCTCTGCCCCGAAACGGACAACAGCTACACCAATAGCAACCTCTACGACGCTAATCCAGACCTGAGCGACAAGCAGGGCAAGCTCACGCTCAAGGGCGTGGCCTTTAAAGGGGTGGGGGGACAGTCCGTATTGCCACCCACTAACTTTTCTTACGAATTGGAACAGCCCCTCACCAGCACCTTCAACGTCATCAGCGCCAGTCCGAATACCGGAGGCCTTTCCGGTACGATTGAAATCAATGCCAACGGCAGTAGCTTTCTCCACCAAGTGGTCAAGTACCAAACCGGTGGTCAGGACTACTACCTCTACATCGACAAGTACCTGGGCGATGACGAATACGCCTACAACAACCTGGGGGACCACCTGCCAACCAATGCACATTCCGGTACCCTAGCCGCCACCAAGAATCCCCCCTTTGATCTGAAATACTACGATGCCTACGGTTTTTACAAGCCCGATTTTATCTACAACAACGAACTGAGTGGCCCCACCGACATCCAACGGATCGCAACCCCTAAAGGGGCCCGGATGAGCGATGCTTGGAGCTTGCGCGAAATCGAAACGGCCCTGGGGGCGAAGGTGAAAGTGACGTACAGCCCCCGGACTTACCAAAGCCTGGTAATGCAAGACAAGTACCGCCTGAACATTCGGGACATCGAAAAGATTACGACCGTCGGTGGCGAGACGCGCTTTAAAATTAGCTTCCACGAAAACGTCCTGCTCGATGAATTCTTTGACAACGGCGACCAGATCGACATCACCTTCCCCTACGCTCAAAACGTCTACTCCGAAACCGTCCAGGTACTGGACATCCGCGACGATCAGATTCCCTACCGCTTTATCGAAACCAGCTATCCCTATCCGGCCACCAGTCCGAATACCGGGGGAGATCGTGGCTTTGTCGATTTTGATTGTAGCGAATGTGTGGGGAACGGGATTAAGGTCGACGAGATCGAGGTGACGGATGGGGTACGCAGTCGAACGACTCGCTACGAATATTACGAGGGGGTCAATTCCTACGTTCCGACCTTTGCGCACAATGCCTCGCCCGTAGTGGATGTGGACGTACACAAGGAATACAATCGCAAATTTCACGAGGACCTCATGGAGATTTACGCCCTGGCCCGGGAGATTCCCTCGCCGGGTGTGATGTACGGACGGGTAGAAATCAGCGAAGCAGAAAATGGGACGGCCATTCCGGGGTATAAGCGCTACCGCTTCCGAACCTTTAGCGATGATATGGTCACGATCGATTACGGTCCCGTGGAGCAGTACGATTTTACCGGAGAGGGATCGGGGATTGGACAGATTCAAGAAGTGTCCAAACGCAAGGTCACCATCAAAAATAAGACGAGCCACATGGGTAGCGTACTGACCTACGAACTGATTGACGGACAAGAGAACCTGGCTTACCAGGTCGTAAACGACTACGCCGACGACGAAGTTGGGGAAAGCGAGAGCGACTATGCCGCCTACAACAATCAGGGGCTCATCCACCAGGGCTTTAATGAATTGCGGATCAAATACGATTATCCCACCAGCACTGACCAACACCTTTATCTGAAAGGAGTAGAATCCATCCACCGCAATTATCCCAACGTCCTCAAAAACACCACGATCACTTCCGAAGGCCTGAGCACTGTGACCCACAACCGCAAGTACGACCTCTTCTCCGGGGCCCTCACCGAAGCGGAGACGGAAAGCGGCTACGGCCACTACCTGCTGACCCAAACCGTCCCCGCCTACGAAAAATACCCCGAGATGGGGCTGCGTCTCAACGGAACGAACCACAAACACATGCTGACCCAACCCACCGCCGTACTCACCTACCGTTCCAACGGCACCGGCTTTCCCCTGGGCAATCCCCTCGCCGCCAGCGTAACGACCTGGGAAGACGACTGGACCTACCGCGAACGCGACGCCAGCAACCGCTACGTCGATGGCAGCGTTCCCGACCCCAACAAGGTGTGGCGCCAGCACGAAAACTACGTCTACCAAGACCTCACCAATCCCGACGGCACTTACGCCACTTGGGTACCCTTCGACTGGTCGACGGGGGCGAGCAATGGCCTGCCCTGGAAAAAGGTCAGCGAGGTGAGTCGCTACGATCACTACTCCAATGCCCTGGAGGAGTACTACGAGGACGAGACCTACGCGGCCGTCAAGCTGGGTTACGACGAAGCCCTGCCCCTCATCACGGCGACGCCCGCCAAGTACGTCGAGTTTGCCTACTCCGGTGCGGAAGACCACGATGCCAGTGGCAACTGGTTCGGTGGGGAGGTCAAGGCCCCGAACAGTGCCGCCCTCGTCAGCGCCCCCGTCCATACCGGGGAGCAAAGCATTCGGCTCAACGCGGGCGAACGCTATGGCTTTACTTACCAAATTGGGGTAGCGGCTTACAACCAAGCGCCCGCTCCCGACGAACTCAGGCGCGACAAAAAATACGAAGCCCGGCTTTGGGTCCACGAAAGCAACATCGACCTGGCTCACAACTACCTGTACTGTAGCTACCAAGCAGCGGATGGTACCGTTCTCGACTGGCAAGGGGTTTCGCCCAACGCTGCCACTACGGTCAAAGTAGGGGAGTGGTACCAATTGCGGCTCCCCATCGAAATCGAATCCGGCAGCACCCTGCTCGCTTGTCGCCAAATTGGGGTGGGGACCTTCGTCGGTACCAGCGCCGGAGATACCTACCTCGACGATTTCCGCTTCGCTCCGGTGGACGCAGCGGTTAGTGCCTACGTCTACGATCCACAAACCGATCTGGTCACCTTTATGCTGGATCAGGAAAATTACTACACCCAGTACGTTTACGACGCGGCTGGTCGCCTGCAAAAGGTCTACCGCGAGACGGATGAAAATCCGACGGGGAAGCGCCTCGTCAGCGAGAGCGAATACCACTACCAGCGTCCATTTTGAGATAGCTTCCAAGACCAGCAGCTGTTCCGCAAGTTCAATTGGGATAAATAGGGGGCCCGCCAAGCGCTTCGTAGCGGTGAACGACCAGTTCACAGCGGGTACCCCCATCCCCATTCAAAAATATTAAGTCAAGAAAAACGATCTTATGTATTCTCCAATTCCACTTCGGCGGGCATTGCTCACCGCCCTCACTTGTTTGTTGATCTTGCCCCTGGCTTCGGCCCAAATGGAAAAGGTTTGGCCGT
This sequence comes from uncultured Saprospirales bacterium, assembly GCA_937899855.1. Taxonomy (GTDB): domain Bacteria; phylum Bacteroidota; class Bacteroidia; order Chitinophagales; family Saprospiraceae; genus CALLVY01. Next base: position 5,613 of record CALCCH010000599.1, read on the forward strand.
CCTGGGCGGTAGACAATGGCTTTCAGTACGTAGCTCAGGAAAAGGCCGTCACCAACGCCGCCAGCAGTTTGGAATACGCCGTGGCGGGCAGTGATTTTATCCTGGGCTTTTACGGTCAAAATACGACGCTCTACAGTTTTTCGGGCCTGCGGTTTGGCATTCACTATACCGGTAGTACGCTCTTCATTTACAAGGACGGGGGATTAGCCCAAGTCTATTCCACGGTCTTTGCTCCGGGGGACGTGGTGGAGCTGCGCTACAGTGGCGAGCGCTTTACTTATTTCCTCAACGGGACCCCCATCTACCACGTCGACTATACGGCGGTGGTCGATATCTATCCCTACTTTTTTGATACGGTGGGCAGTGGCGAACAGGAGCGGATGATTTATCGGCGCGAGTTGCCCGCCACCGTTCTTCCGACTTGGCAGGTCGATGGCAGTTGGTTGATCGGGGCCAATGTGCTCGAACGGGGCCAGGACGGGGGGATGGAAATGACCTACGACGGGGGGACCGCCGATTGGCACCTGCGTTTTCAGTCGACCAAAAATACCGACTACAACAAGTACACTGTCGCGCGGATTTGGGTACGTGCCAACCTGGGGCACCTGTGGATGTACTACCGTACGCCCAGCGAAGATTACGACCCGGAGCAGGACAACGCTTGGACTGGCGCTTACCACATCCTATCGCCGGATGAGTTTTACGATGGGGCTAAAATCCGCCTGGCGCGGGAAGGGACCAATGTGGTATTCTACCTCAATGGTAAGGAATTGCGCCGCGTTCATACCGATGCCAACATCGACCTGCATCCCATATTTTTATCACAGACGGCGGGGCAGTCGAACCAGATCCGTTTTACCTTTGAGGAGCGGGGAGGGATGTGCCAGGACTACTTCTATTCGCTCAGTAGTGCCATCAATCCGCTACTGGCCGGTGCTTACTATCCCGCCCCCGCTGCCGATACCGACTGGAACCACATCACGACGCGGACCTACGACGGTCGGGGCGAGTCGGTTTGTCACCAGTTGAGTGAGTTGCGGACTTACTACGATCAGATGGGACGGGTGGTACAGGGGCAGAGTAAAGATGTCCAGACCCGGGAGGTTTGGGCGACGGAGACCTTGTACGATTCCTACGGCCGCGCCGCGATCAGCACTTTGGCGGCGCCCACGGGGGACCATCGGATCGCGTTTAAAAACGATTTTGTTCGCAGCGATCAGGGAGTG
>CALCCH010000600.1 GCA_937899855.1 uncultured Saprospirales bacterium
CCATCGACGCAGATGCTGGCGGAGTTGCCCCCACCTTCGAGGCTAACGGTCCCGCCATCGGCTTCCTCGCGGATGACGGTCACCGGGTTGGATAGGTCAAAGCAGCCCGTGAGGTCGCTCAAGTTATTGCCCATCATATTGCCCATCAGGCCACTTTCGTAGCGGATGTACCAAATCAAGCAGGTGCCCGTTCCGGCGCCATCGAAATCGAAGGGTGGATTGGCCGAGGGAACGAGAATGGTATTGGCATCGTCGGTGATGATCCATTGGCCAATCGGACCGGAGGAGCCCGATACCGTGACGCCCAGCGGATCGCCGATGCCATCGACGCAGATGCTGGTGCTGGTTCCACCGATCTCCAGTTCGATGCTGCCCCCTTCCACATCGCAAACGGGGGCGTTGGAATTTTCGTTACAAACCGTGGGACTGTCCGTGGCGCCCCAGTCGGTGGAGGCATCTCCCATGCCGTCGTATTCCAGGGACTCGCCCATCGAAAAGGCAGGTGCGAAATCACCATTGGTCCAGATGCCGGCGGCGGTAGCGACCGAGGCGCGGCCGTGTCCCGTCGATCCCCATTCGACGTAGTCGATGATGGAAGAGGCTTGGTTAAAACTGCCGTTGATGTACAAACCCATTTCGCCGTCCGCGGGGTCGATGGTCATAAAGTCATCCACGGTGAGGATGGCCCCGGCGGGCAAGTTGGTAGTACCGCAGGCGAGGTTGGAATTGCTGATGCGTTGGTAATCGGGAAAATCACAAAGCCAGTAGTTGGCTACGTTGACCGTACTGTCGGTGATGTTTTTCAATTCGACGGTACCGTTGGGGAAAATCTCATTGATCACTACTTGAGCCTGGCCGAACTGGCCCAACAGTAGGAGACAGCCGAGGCTCAGCAGCCTGGCGATCCGGGGTTTTTGGCTGGAGACATAAGCGGACCAGCCTTCCGACATACGTAATGTCAAAAGTCGCATGATGATAAAATTTGAATGATAAAATTGCCGTGATTGTCCTTACAAACTTAGGGAGAATTTGAGGACGATGATTGAGGAATAATTGATAGGCTATCGAATTTAGTGAACTTAGCGGGGACTTATCATGAGTTCTCCAAAAGAGCTCACAAAAGTATCACAGAAGCATTTCAGACTCATGAACTTTTCTCCACATCCGGGGGCCATTCCCCGCTTTTTCTAGCAATGTCAACTGCACTACACTTTGCTCAATTAATTTTTGGCGTGCCAAAAAAAAACTCAAAATTGGCTTTGATTTATCGCTAGAGCCCGTCTCGCAACCCCGGCCCAAGCCGCCGCTCTTCGCCCCAGCGATGAAAAAACGCCTCCGGCGTTCACCACAAAGCCCCGGCATGACCCTTACCCAACTGCGCTACCTCGTCGCCCTCGGGCGGTTTCAAAACTTTGTACAAGCGGCCGAATACTGCCACGTCAGTCAGTCGACCCTCAGCATGCAAGTCAAAAAACTGGAGGAATCACTCGATGTCCTCATCTTTGACCGCAGCAAAAAACCCGTCCAGCTCACGCCGATCGGTCAGCAAATCGTCGCCCAGGCCCAGGTTGGGCTTTCCGAGATCGAGCGCATCCGGACGATCATCAAAATGGACCGCCAAAAGATCGCCGACGAATTGTCGATCGGCATCATTCCCACCCTCAGCCCCTACCTGCTGCCCCTTTTTCTGGTCGCCTTTACCCGTAAAAACCCCACGGTAAAAATCCGCGTTCGGGAGCTGCTCACCGAGCAAATCATCCACGAGCTGCGCAACAATGACCTCGATATTGGCATCATCGCCACCCCGGAAGAGGAAAGCAATTTTAGCACCCTGCCCCTGTTTCGGGAAGCCTTTGTGGCCTACGTCTCCGAGTCCCATCCGCTGTATCACCGCCGCCAATTGCGCCGTCACGACCTGACGGGGGAGGACCTGTGGCTACTGGAAAAAGGCCACTGCTTTCGCGGGCAAGTCCTCAACGTTTGCGAAGACGAGCGCCTGCGCAACGCCGAGAATGCCATCCAGTTTGAGAGTGGTAGCCTGGAAACCCTCCGCCGGATCGTCGACAGCCAGCACGGCTATACCCTGCTACCGGAGTTGGCGGTACTGGGCTTTCGGGAAGCCCAGCGGGGCAAGATTCGCCGCTTTGTGAACCCGGTTCCCGCCCGCGAAGTCCGCATGCTGCTGCACCACAGCTACGCCAGTCGCGCCACGGTGGCCTTGTTGCGGGCCGAAATCGTGGCCAACCTGCCCGAAGCGATGCGCCAACGGCAGGAGGAACTGCGGATCATCGACTGGCGTCGGGAGTAAGTTGGGCTAATCTTCCGCAAACAATTCCCGCCATCCGCTGTTTTCCTTCCTGTTTTTTGACGACAATCCCACGATTATGAATAGAGCAATACTCTGGTTTCGTAACGACCTTCGCCTTAGCGATCACCTCCCCCTCCAAGCCGTCCTCGCCGAGGTGGTCGACCTGGTCCCCGTCTACGTACTGGACGACCGTTTTCTCGAAGCCGACGAATGGGGCTTCCAGCGCACCGGGCCCTACCGCATGCAGTTTATCCTCGAATGCCTGACTGACCTGCGCGAGCACCTGCGCGAACTGGGCAGCGACCTGCTCTTTTACCGCGGCCGCCCCGAAGAAATCCTGCCCCAGGTGGCCGAGCAGTACCAGTGCGAAGGCGTCTACGCCTCGCGTACCTACACCCGCGACGAGCTGGAGGTCGAGGAACGCCTCGCCACCAAAATGGACCTACGGCTTTACCACGACAGCCCCATGGTCCACCCCGACGATGTGCCCTTCGCCATCGATCGGATGCCGGAGGTATTTACGGCCTTTCGGAAAAAGGTAGAAAAATACAGCCACGTTCGCGAAGCCATTCCCAGCCCCAAGGCCATTCCCAGTCCGGCGCTGGAAGCCGCTCCCTTGCCTACGCTGACGGACCTGGGCTACCCCGCTAGCGCTGCGGACCAGCGGGGCGTACTGCCCTTTAAAGGAGGGGCCCTGGCCGCTTGGGAACGGGTGGAACATTACTTTTGGAATACCGAGCAGCTCTCCGTTTATAAGGAAACCCGCAATGGCCTGATCGGCGCGGATTACTCCAGCAAGTTCTCTCCCTGGTTGGCGCAGGGCTGTATTTCCGCACGCGCGATCTTCCACGAGGTCGAGAAATACCAGCAGGAAGTGACGAAAAACCAGTCGACCTACTGGTTGCAGTTTGAACTACTGTGGCGGGACTTTTTCAAATATACGGCCATGCGCTACGGCCGGCGCATTTTTTGGCCCAATGGTATCAAGGACCAGCGCCGCAAGTGGGGCTACCGCCCTCAGGTGATGCAGCGTTGGATCGATGGCGAAACCGGCGACGACTTCGTAGATGCCAACATGCGCGAATTGCGGCAAACCGGATTTATGAGCAACCGGGGCCGTCAAAACGTCGCCTCCTACCTCGTCCACAAACTCAATCTGGACTGGCGCGCCGGTGCGGCCTGGTTCGAATCCCTCCTCATCGATTACGACGTGACGAGCAACTACGGAAATTGGATCTCCGCGGCCGGCGTGGGCAATGACCCCCGCGATCGCATTTTCAATACCAAACGCCAGGCGGATATGTACGACAAGAAAGGCGCCTACCGCGATCTGTGGTTGCGCCAATCGGTGGATTCGCAGTAGCGTCTCCGTAAATATAGGTAGCCCAAAGTCAGCAAGTCTAACGATTTACAATCTACCGGATGATCCCCATATTACAGGCATTAAAAATGTTTGTAATACCAGACAATTGTCATTAGATCATCCTTAGCATGCTGGATCAGGAGACCATCAAGGCCGTGAGGGAGGAATTGGCTCGGGGAAAAATGGAACGTGCCCTGGCGCTGCTCCGGGCCGCCGCCCAACGGGGAAGCCTCCCGCTGCGGGAAGTGCAAGCCCTCGAAGGCCGCTACAGTGGACTCCGCCAGCAGTTTGACCGGGGCTTTATCGATCCGCAGGCCTTTGAATTGGGTCGCACCCGGCTCGTTCACACCGTTTTTAACCTACTGGAGGAATACCGTCGGCCGCTTCCTAGCCTCGACCCTACCCCTACTTACCGTCCCGTATGGCTCCTGCTTTTCCTTCCGCTGCTGCTCGGAGGATTGTGGTACTGGCGTCCCGCCGCCTGCGCCACGCACCGGCCCCTACGGGGTACGCTCCAAACGGCGGATGGTCTGCCCGCCGTCGACCACCCCCTCCGGCTTCGCGCCCCCCAGCGTACCTACGAATTGCGATCGGATCACCGGGGGCGTTTCGTCCTCGACCAGTTGTTCCCCACGGACCACCTCACGCTCGAATGGGAGGGGGCCGAAGGCAGCGCCACCCTTCCCCTTTCCCTAGATTTTTGCGCGGGTTCGGATACCATCGTACTCGATCCCCTAGTCTTGGCCGTACCCGTTTCACCGGGGGTGGGGGAGGAGCCTGGTCCTGCCCCACCCAGCCCCCCAGTCGTACGCTACACCTTCGGCGGTCATTTGTACGACGAGCAAAACGGCCGCGCCCTGGTGGGCTTTAAAGTGACGGTGGCCGGTCAAGCCCTACGTACCGATGAGGATGGCCATTTTCTTTTCCACCTGACGGCACTCCCCCCAAGCCAAGCCGTAAAGATTCGCTTTCACGGGGGGGCGGAATACGCAACCCGCAGCAAGTATTACGACTATCCCGGTTTTCCCAAAACTGACATCACTTTCGCTTTACCTAAAAAACAGAAACACCATGAATAATAAGCTATCGCTACTCATCCTCCTCTTGAGCCTCGGAATGCTGACCGTACTCAACGGACAAACCCTGAGGGGAAACGTAGTGGGAGAACGCTCGGAAATCATCACCGATGCGGTCATCAATATCATTGGGGGCGACGAACAAGGCACTGATGACCAGGGCGTTTTTTACCTCGACATTTCCAAGTTTAAGGTGGGGCAAACCCTTACCCTACTCATCAATTCGGACTACGGCTCCAAGCAAATGAACTACGTGGTACCCAGCAATCCCCGGTTTGAAACCATCACCCTGCGCCGCAACAACAAGCTCTTTATCCTGGGTACGGTCCAGGATAAGGTTACGGGACGCTTTTTATCGGGCATCAAGGTGACGATACTCATCAATGGCTACGAGTTTGACATTCCCTCCACCACGACGGACGATCGGGGAATCTTTAAGATGATTCTCAATAAGAGTGGCATCGGTGATGAGACGGCTATTCAACTGACCTTTATCGACGTAGGTCACAACCGGTACGGCGATTATTCGGAAAAGGTCTTTGTAAAGGATCGGGGGGCCATTGCGATTGAGCTGGAGGAGTGTTCGTACTGTGGTTCGCGCGACAGCTTGCGGATCGATGGTTATTACCGGAGCGACATTGCGGTGGAGCCGGGGGACCTCGTGATTATCCG
>CALCCH010000601.1 GCA_937899855.1 uncultured Saprospirales bacterium
CCCAACCCAGGCTATCCGCGGAGAGGTCGTAGCTGGTACGGAGGTTGAAGGCGCGTAGCAATTGGATGTTCTCGGTGGTCGAATCCCGCTTGGAGTAGGTCTTGGCCTCGAAGATGTTGTTGAGCGTAAAACTCAGCCGCATGCTTTCCCCCGCCGTACTCGGTCGGTCAAAAAGACCATTCTCAAACCGCGTGAAGGTCTGCACCCGGTTGAACTCGGGCCGGATGTCGGTATCCACCGAGTCGATGAGGCGGCTGTAGGCCGGTTGGTAGCCGAAGCGCACCTCGGGCGTCATCGTATGGCGGATGCCCCGCAGGTAGCCTTTGGGGATGTCGAGTTGGCCAAAGATTTTGGTGTTGAGGCCGATCGAGGCATTTTTAAAATTGTGAAAGGCCGCAAAACCCTGGATGGTATCGGTAATCACCGTTCCGTAACCGACCGTATCCTGCTGGAGAAAAAATTCGGTTTCGGAGATGAATACCGTTTCGGGCTCGGACAATTCCTCCGTCGGGTCGAAGGTCTTTTGGATGGTTTGGTGGTACCAATTCTCGCTGTAACTGGCGTTGGGACTGAGGTTGAAGTATTTGAGGAACTTAAAGTTCGCGTTGACGGTGAGGTCCTGCCGCATCCCCGAGCGGGCACTTTCGAGGGTCCGGCGGGTAAACATGGTCGAATCGCTCGTTTCGAAGATATTGCGCAAATCCGCCGTGTAGTTGACGTTGATTTTTTCGTACCATTGCTCTTTTCCCCCCTTGGATACTTGGCGCTTGAAGGGGTAAAGCGCCCCGGTGGTAAAGCGCAGGTCCGGCAGGTTGAAAGTCACCGCTCCCGAGGTGGTATTCTGAGAATGCTGGAAGGAGGCGGTAAAATTGTAGGGCTTGCCCGCAAAGCGCCGCGAGTAGGACACGTTAGAGGTCAGGGTATTTTGTTGGCGGGCGGTGGGGCTTACCTCCAGCTCGCGTTGGAAGCCGTTGGTCTGGATGTTGACCCGGCTGTTGAAGGTATTGTAGGGATGGGCCTTGGGCGCTTGGTTGTGCGACCAGTTGATCTTGATGGCCGTTTGATTGTTCACATTGGCCATATTATCCTCGATGCGATTGTTGCTGTACTCCAAAAGCAAGCTCCCGTTGTACTTGTAACGTGTCTTATAGCGCGATTCGGCTCGTACAATCCAGGTTCCCCGGGTGTAAATGTCACCGGTTAGTTTTAGGTCGAGCCGATCGCCAATAGGAAAATACCATCCGACTCCCTGGAGGCCAAAGCCCAGTCGGGGGTTGGACTGGAAGTCGCGGGGGAAGATCAAGCCACTGCTCCCGTCATTGGTGATGGGGTAGAGGCCAAAAGGCAGCCACAATGGCGTGGGAACGCCACCGATTTCGAGATTGGAAGGCCCCACGACCACCATCTTGTTGGGAATCACCTTTTGCCGACGGCTGCGGATGCCAAAGTGGGGTTCGGGATGGTTGCAGGTGGTAAAGATGGCGTCCTGGCTGTACACCACATCCTGGCTGGTGGTGTCCTGCGGATCGGAACCAAAGAATTTGGCGCGGGCTCCTAGGACGTACAGGTCGTTGCCCTGTTTGGTGGTCGCGTTGTAAATGATGCCCTTGCGGGTCTTAAAATTGTAGCGCATCCGCTTGGCTCGGAAGCCCTGATTTTTGTCCTTGAAATCGGGATTGCCAGCGAGCCGCCCGGTACTGTCGGGACGGCCCTCGGCGGTGACGATGTTTTGGGACCAGTCGAACTCGATGTAGGCCGCATCGATGGGCAAATCCTGATACGCCACCTTGGCGCTGCCGTAGAGGTAGACCTTTTGGTTTTTGATGTCGTAAATCATGGAATCCTGGGCGCTGTAATCGACCTGATCTTCGAGTCCGTCTTCGGACAACTCGATCTGGGAGAGTTTGCCGGGGGGGAGGTTTTGGAGGGAATCCAGCCGTTGGACAAGCGAATCGCGGAGGAGGCTATCGCGGAGGGTCAGGCTATCGGCGGGAAAGCCCAAGCTGTCCAGGGTGAGGCCCAGGCTATCCAGACGTAGCAGTAGGCTATCGACGGGGGCCACCACGGTATCTACCGTCGCCTCATCCGGTACGATTTGTGCTACTACTGCTTCCAGAAAGAGCAGGGGAAAAAGTACTATGAATAAGGCTTTTTTCAATGACAATCGGTTACGGTCACGCAAAATTCTACTGTGGGCTCACCGGAATTCGGACTTCAATTCCTATCTTTAGTGTCCTAAGGATTCTGGCCGACAAAAAATGGTTGGCCCGGGCAAATGTTAAAAGACCCTCCGCGAGCGCCTTCTAGTACACTATCGAAACATTAACAAAACGCTCTTGACACCCTCATGAAAGCTATTTTCTCGACTCTCGCGCTGTCCCTAATCGCCGCCTTACTGTCGATGGCTCCCGCCGCTTCCCATCTTCCAAGCCCTTCACCCGATGCTCGGGCCGCTACCGCCTTTGAGCAGTGGCGCAAAGATAGTGCAATTCGCGCAAGCAGCGAAGCAAATTACCGGATTCGTACGGTCGTTATCGATCCCGGCCACGGCGGCCACGATCCCGGCTGCCTCGGCGCAGTTACCCAAGAAAAAGACATTGCACTCCAAATCGGCCTCAAGCTCGGACGCCAAATCAAAGCCCATTTCCCCCACATCCGAGTCCTCTACACCCGCGATCGGGACGTTTTCATTCCCCTTCACGAACGCGCCAAATTGGCCAACCGCGAAAAAGCCGACCTCTTTATCTCCATCCATTGCAACAGCGTCGCCAATGCCAACTACGTGCACGGCTCGGAAACCTTCGTCCTCGGACTCCACCGCGCCGATGATAACCTGGCCGTCGCCAAACGCGAAAACGCCGCCATTCTCTACGAAGAAAATTACCAGAACAATTACGCCGGCTACGATCCCAATTCCGCAGAAAACCACATCATGCTAGCGCTCTTCCAAAACGCCTTCCTCGACCAAAGCATCAACTTCGCCGAAAAAATCGAACAGGAATTACAAAGTGGCCCCAGCGCCAAAAGCCGCGGGGTCAAACAGGCGGGCTTCCTGGTACTCCGCGAAACCACCATGCCCAGCGTCCTGATCGAAGCGGGCTTTCTAACCAACAACCGCGACGAGCGCTATCTCGGTGGCGATCCGGGACAAGAGCAAGTCGCCCTGGCCATCTTCCGCGCCTTTCACCGCTACAAAAAAGAAGTCGAAGCGGAGTCAAGCGAAATGCTCGCCGCCCTGGCGCCCCCCTCCCCCATCGTTCCGAGCGAAACCCGCAGCGTTAAGATCGTACCCCAGCCCCAGGTCAGTAGCCGGGGCCCCTCCAGCGTCACTACGCCCCCCCAATCCCTCATCATTTCCAATACTCCACCGGTTACCAATACCGATCATACCCCCGCCCTACCCGCACGCGAAATCCTCGAATACCGGGTCCAGCTCGCCTCCGGGACCGCCCTCATCGACACCAAGCAAGGACTGTGGCAACAACTTGAATACCAAGTAGAGATCAAAAAGGAGGGGCGTATCTACAAATACCTCAGCCGGGGCTTTTCCGAAGTAAGCGAGGCCATCGCCCTGCGAAATGAGCTCCGACGGATCGGTTTTAAGGATGCTTTTGTGGTGACCTACCGCGGTACAGAAAGGGTTAAATAGCGGCGCAGACCGCAACTTTTGGGATAAAAATGGATTTAATATGGTAGTTCCCTCAAAAAAATTGACCAATTTTGGGACGACATTTTAAAACCATCGGAATTCCGGCAGCGTCGGTACCCTAGTGGCCCTCCTCCAGCGGATTCCCGTGCCTTAAATTTGATTAAAATGAGTAATGAGTCCAAAATTGGCCTGATGGCAGTCATCGTCATTGCCGTCGCCATTTGGGGATATAAGTTTTTACAAGGTCAAAACCTCCTCTCTTCCTCCGCCTTTTACTACGTCGAATACGACAACGTCACCGAACTGGACAAGTCGGCCCCGGTTTCCAAAAACGGCCTCCAGGTCGGGGTGGTCTCCGATATTTCCCTCAAACCCGACGATGCCAATAAGGTCATCGTCACCTTGTCCATCGATACCGACATCCGCATTCCCAAAGATGCCCAGGCCATACTCCTGAGCCAGGGCGTGCTGGGCGGTAAAGGGGTGGAGCTGGAGTACGATGCTCACTGCTCGGGCGACAACTGTGCCCAGAGTGGGGATTTCCTCCAGGGCGTCAGCAAAAGCCTACTCGCCTCCATGGTCGATCCCGACGACATCCCCCCCTACATGGACGAACTCAACGCGGGCGTCCGCAACCTCCTCGACAGCCTGCAAAATGCGGTGGCCGGTGGCGATAGCGACTCCGGCCTGGGCAAAATGGCCGGCGACCTGGAGACCATCTTGGCCAACCTCAGCGTAATGACCGCCCAGATGAACAACCTCCTGTCCGCCAACGCCCGAAGCATCAACGGCTTACTGAGCAATATGGAGCAGATCACCGGCAACCTCGCCGCCAGCAATGCCCAAATCACCGCCGTCGTCGGCAATACCTCCAGCTTTACCGACCAACTGGCCCAGGGCAAAGTGGTCGACCAAGCCAACAGCACCCTGGAAGAGACCCAGGTCCTGATGAAGGATTTGCAGATCACCCTGGCGACCTTCAACGCCACCGTCGCCAAGGTCAGCCCCTTGCTCGACGACCTGAATGCGGGCAAGGGCAGCATGGGACTACTCCTCAAGGACGAGGCCCTCTACCAAAACATCATCAAAGCCACCCGCGAGATGGAATTGCTCCTGCAGGATGTCCGACTGCACCCCAAGCGCTACACGCGAATTTTGTCAAAAAAGGAAAAGCCCTACGAATACCCCGAAGGCGATCCGGCGCGGTCGGAAGGCAACTGATCCGTACTCCGCAGCACTCGTTCAAGATGAGTTATCCCGAATTTCCCGTATGGAGGTTCGGGATTGCTAATTAAAAGCCCCACGTGCTCACCGAGGATAAGTCGGATCAACGTAGGGCTAAAAACAAGTAGGATTAGTGTAGTTTCAATTCGATAGCTCCACCATCGCTATTGGCGGACCAAGCGCTTGGCTTCGAGCAGGGCGCCACTCTCGGAATAGACCGTGACGAAATAGAGGCCCGGCGCCAGGTCGTCGATTGGGATCAACTGAACCGTTGCCTTCCCATTCCACACTTGGCTCTGCAGGGCACGCCCCTCGACGTCCACAATGCGGACTTCCAGGTCTTCGCTTTGACTGCGCTGGTGGAGGAAGGGATTGAGCCGTACAAAGATTTCCTCGGTGGCCACGGGGTTGGGGTATACTTCGGTGGGGCCAATGTCCAGGGCGGCGGTATGAATGGAGCGACCTTCCCCCTCTTTGCCTTCGTTTTCCTTGCCCTCGTTCTCTTTACCGTCTCCCCCCTGCGGGCGACCACCGTAGTAATCGTCACCGGGCAGCCAAAATTCACATTCTTCCTGCCCCACCATAAAACAGGGAAAGCGCGGATCGAGTAGGACGCAGTCGGACCAGGGGCCAAAGGCTTGACTTTCACTACAATAGCCCCTTACCCGTACGACCCAAAAATCGCAAGTCGAAAAATCAGGGATGAAGGCGTAGTAGTAGCCCGAAGGATCGGTATTGTAGACGTAGTTGTACTGGACATCATTCCAGCCCCCCGCCATACAGAGGCTTTGTACCTCGTAGTATTCGGATCCGCAGAGTGGCGGCCAGGCAATACCCGGGCCAGTTTCGCCACCGCTGGTACAGTCGATTTGGGGAGGTTCGTTGCCGCAACAGTCAATCGTATATTGGAAGGTCGTATCACAACCACCGCCCCATAATTTGTAAATTCGGACGTCGAGCGGAGCGCAGGGATCTTCCCAGTTGGGCGTGTAGAGGAAGGGGTTACCCGAGTATTGCACGCCATTGATTTCGTAGATAAAACCCTCGTTGTTAGGAATGAGATTGCCCAGGTCATCGAGTACAAATAAGTAACCGTAGCCGCTATTGGTACACACATTTCCATTGCCCTTGGCGCATTCTTCCGTTTCGGCAAAGCGGGGATCCCCACAGGTAGCAATGGTAAAATTGTAGCAGTCGTCGCCACAAATCTGTACCCCGGTCAGGGTCGTATCGCAGACCTCCCCACCGGCCGTCGTATAATTGACCTGGACTTCGTAGGTAAGGGGGCCACTGTAGCCCGTCCCCCAAGCCGGACCGGTATTCCCCGACACACTTCCATTGACGATCCAGGTAATGTCGACCAGGTCATCATCGGCCAAGTTGCCATTGCTGTCGTAAAGCCGCAGGACCACGGCATCGTCGCCACAACCACAAATCGTACAGTAGGGATCTACGTAAAAACCTCCACAGTCGATTGGAACTTCACAGGCCGGCACTTCGATTTGGGCAAAGCCACAGGCTTCGCCCCCCACAAAACCGTAGACCGTGTAGGTCCCCGATACATTGCAGAAAGTGGGGGTCGCACTGGTGGGATCGTCTATCCCGTTGGTGGGGACCCAAAGGTAGGTCTCCGCTCCATCGACCATCGCTTCAATACAGCCATCGATACAGGTTTCTACTTTGGCCTCCAGTTCGCAGACGACGCACTCGGACTCGGGCTGGACTTGCACCTGCATCTCATCGACCAGCATACAATCCTCCGTATCGGAAAAGATATAGCGGAAGGTGTAGGTCTCGCCGAATTGCAAACCGGTGATAAAGGGGTTTTGATCGGTGGGATCGCTGATGTTGACACCAGCGGGGCCACCGACTTGTTCCCAGAGTACGGGAATATCGACGGGCAGGCCCTCCGAGTCGAGGGGCTGGTTACCGTTTAGCTGGGTGGCTAGGAGGCAGGTGACGATATCCGACCCCGCATTGATGGTGGGAATTTCGGCGACGAAGACATTGAGGACGGTGGTGTCGGTACAGGTGATCGAGACGTTGGACCCCAGGGGACGCCCCGTACGCCGAATGGTAATGAGGAAGGAGTAAGTCCCTTCGGTGGTGAGGTTGAGGTTGGTATTGCTGTTGATGTTAAACGTACTGCCCTCCGGTAGCAAACTGGAAGGTGAGGTCAGTACTTCTCCGGTCAGGGTTCCCCCTCCCGATCCAATTCCCAGGAAGTCGCGGATCATAAAGAAGGGATCCCCCCCACAGAGCAGGTTCACGTCCGGTGACTTGGCGCTGACCTGTGGATTGGTGAAGAAGAAAAAACGCTGTCGGTCCGTACAGCCATTAAAGGTAGCAGTCACGGTGATGGTGATGAGTAGGCCGTCCGGCAGGTCCACGGGCGTACCGGCAAAGAGGACGGTGGTACTGGCCGCGTTGGGATCGCTAAAGCTGATCCAAGTACTTCCGATACTTGAGGAAGCCGTCCACTGGTAGCTGACGCCTTCCATAAAGGTTGTCGACAGATCAAAGCTTTCCGTCTCCCAGGTATCCACGCATTCGACGAAGGACTGATTGGGGGGCAAGCCAAAGCCATCGATCTCATTGATGGTACAGGTAGAGCTGACGCTGGTGGTCGAGCAATCGCCATTTTCAATGGTGTAGGTAAACGTGTAGTCGCCATCGTCGGCTACTCGGATCCAGGTACAGCGGCTGTCGGGCGATTCGATGGTGACGTCGTGGGGAGGATTCACGACGCTCCACATGGGCTGGCCGTCACAACCCGGTAGGGTCCCGCAAACGCGAATGCGGCGCGAACAGGAGGGGCAGTTGTCGGGCTCGACGTAGTCGATGTTGAGGCTGCTGTATTCCTGGGTAAAGTGAATTTGGATGGAGTCGATGCTTTCGCAGGAGCCGATACTTTGGAAGTAGTAAACGGTGTAGTCGCAATTGACCGATCCATTGTCCCGGAGCACTTCGACGCTCTGTCCGTCGGGGCTCACGAGGAGCTGGACGTTGAGGTCGGGGCTGATGAGCCAGAGGGGGGAAACACCCGGATCGGGCACCGAGCCCTGGAGGATCACGGAGGAGCCACAGATGTCGATGTCGCTGTCGGTGGGTGAGGTGATGGTGGCGGGGTTTAGGATTTCGCCGACGGTAACGGTAACGGTAGAGAAGGCATCGTTGCCATCGATACAGGTAACGCGGAGTTGGAATTCGTAGGTGCCGTTGCCCAGCTCCCCACCGGGAGTGCTGGCGCTGACGGTGGGTTGGAGGATATCGTTCTGATCAAACTGAACGGGGACGGGGCTGCTGAGCACGGTCCAGGTCAGGTCGAGGGGTTGACGATAAAACTCAGAATCTTCCCCAAATAAGACCATGGGATCACCTTTGCAGATGGCACGGTCGCCACCGGGGTTGGCACTACAATTCTGACTGTAGGAAAAGTAAGGTAAGAGCAACAATAGAAATAGGAGTCGCAATATTTTCATTGGAATTGTTTTAAAAGATTAAAAGGGAGACGCCTTTGGTCATCTCTCGGTGGTCCACGGACGAGTATGGTCATAAGTGCCTCGGAGGCTCGAATTTGACGATGCGCGAACGGGTACTCCCAGCGGGGAGCGGACCCTTTCATCTTTGAATCCTACGGTGGAAAAATTTGCAACGTTGCTAGTAAAAAAACCGAGTTGTTCTAACGGCCGAAACCACTAGTGTTTAATCCAATTTCATATTGAGGTGAGAATCCTATAAGGGAAGTGCTGATGTACAGCGAAAGAGTAGATGTGCTTTTTTGTATGTGGCTAATGTACAGCGATTTTTTTAGTAATACAAGTACCGCCACCAAAGTATTTATTTTTTCCCAACCGCTTTACCAAAATATTTAGCTGGGCTTCCGCTACCACAAGTTTACTTCAGCACTCAGGGCAATTCCAAAACGCGCCTCCACCGAAGCAGCAATGGATTGGGACAGTTCGTACAAGTCGCTACCACTGGCCCCGCCGTAGTTGACCAAGACCAAAGCCTGACGCGCGTGGCTGCCCACCTGCCCAAAGCGCTTGCCCTTCCACCCACACTGCTCGATCAACCAAGCCGCCGGCACCTTCACCCGGCCCGTTGCCAAGAGATAGTGCGGGACCTCCGGGCAGCGATCCCGCAGACGTTCAAAACGCTCGGGGTCCAGCTCGGGGTTTTTAAAAAAGCTTCCCGCATTTCCCAAGTCCGCCGGATCGGGCAACTTGGCCCGACGGATGGCCATCACCGCCTCGCTGACCTCGCGAATCCCGGGCTCCATAATTTGTTGCGCCGCCAATTGCTCGCGAATCGCACCGTAGCTCGTGTTGACCACGGCCCGCTTGGTCAGGCGCAAGTGTACCCTACTGATACAGTAACGCCCCTTGAGCGCCCGTTTAAAAATACTATCGCGATAGCCAAAAACGCAGTCTTCCGCCGAAAAGCTTCGGGTAGCGCCCGTCTGTAAATCAATGGCCTCCAAGCGTTCAAACACATCGCGCAGCTCCACCCCGTAAGCCCCGATGTTTTGGATGGGGGCCGCCCCCACCGTCCCGAGAATCTAGCTGTGGTTCTCAATCCCCCCGTAGCCCCGCTCGATACACCACTGTACCAGCCCGTGCCAGTTTTCGCCCCCCCCCCCCCCAACCCACACCGAAAACCCAAACAACACCCCCCCCCTAAAACCACCGAAAAGGAAGTGAAATACCAAAACCAAAACAGCACACCCCC
>CALCCH010000602.1 GCA_937899855.1 uncultured Saprospirales bacterium
GGGGCCCTCTTCCTCTCCACCTTGTGTTTGTGGCCCTGCGCTTCGCCGCCCCGTTCCGGTACCGGCATTAGCGCCACTTCAAAGAGGTATTCCCCAAAAGCATCCCGAAAGAATACCGATCCCCCCACCGACATGGCTCCAAAGGTATCGCCGTGGTAGGCATCTTCGAAGGCGATGATCTTGTGGCGGCGCTGTTCTTGGTTGTGGAAATACTGAATGGCCATTTTTAGCCCGACATCCACCGCCGTAGAGCCATTATCGGTAAAAAACAATTTCTCCTGGTTGGAAGGTAGGTGTTGTAGCAAACGACGGCCCAGTTCGACCGCGGGTTCGTGGGTGAAGCCCGCAAAGATGACGTGTTCCAATTGGAGCATTTGTTCGTACACGTTGCGCGCAATGTGCGGATTGGCGTGTCCGTGTAGGGTGACCCACCAAGAGGAGATGGCGTCGATGAAGGTATCGCCCGACTCGGTGGTGAGGAGGGCATCCTTGGCCGCGGCGATCGCAATGGGATCACCGGCGGTTTTCATTTGGGTATAGGGGTGCCAGATAAATTCGCGATCCAGCTCGGTAATGGTTTTATCAGGTACGAGTAAATTCATAGTTGTTTTTTTCCGACTCACGGTTTAATAATTGCAGCAGTGCCTCCATTTCGGCAAAGGTATTGAATGCGTGGAGACAAATCCGAATGCGTTCGCTACCCCGGGCGACGGTGGGATGCAGGATGGCCTTTACCTCAAAACCCGCTTGGCGGATACTGGCGGCAAGGGCTTTGGCCCGTTCGTTGCCCGGTACGGGCCAGACTCGAATGGCGCTGCTGCCAAGGAGAACACCAAAATGAGGAAAGCGTTTAACAATCTGTTCCTCCCAGTGGGCGAGCACCCCTCTGAGAGCGGCCAATTGGGTGCCTCGCTCCAGTTCACGATAGGCCAAACCCAGGTGCTGAATGCTCAGAGGGGGGGGAGCGGTGGTGTAAATAAAGGGGCGACAGAAATTGATCAAAAAATCGCGGAGGTAGCGGGGACCCAGGACGATGGCGCCGTGTCCACCGAGGGCTTTGCCAAAGGTTACGATCCGTGCCCACACCGCTGCTTCCAGTCCCAAAGCACTGACCAGGCCTTCCCCCCGAGCACCAAAAACGCCCACGGCGTGTGCCTCATCGACGATCAGAGCGGCATCGTAGCGGGTACAAAGGCTCGTCAAATCCACCAGCGGGGCGGCATCGCCGTCCATGGAGTAGATGCTCTCCACCACCACAAAGCGTTGGCCACCACTCCGCCGGAGCTTGGCCTCCAGTTCGTCAAGGTCGTTGTGTCGGAAGCCGAGGGTACGGGCCGGTGACAGTTGGAGTCCGTCGCGGAGGGAGGCGTGGCACAGCTGATCGTAAAGCAGGGTATCCCCACGCCGGGCGACACAAGTCAGTAGCCCAATATTGGCCGTGTAGCCCGAGCCAAAAATCAGCCCCGACTCCGCACCGTGATAAGTTGCCAGCTGGCCTTCCAGCAGTTCGATGGCGGGGTAATTGCCCGTAATCAAGCGCGAGCCCGTAGCTCCCGCCCGGGCCGGGGCTTGCTCGACCAGCAGGTCGGTACGCGCCAGTCCGAGGTAGTCGTTGGAGCAAAAGTCGACCCGGGTGCTTGCCGGGCGCAATTGGCGTAGGTTTCCCGCCAACTGGCGTTCTTCCAAGGCCCGTTCGAAGCGTTCGCGCCAGGCGGGTTTTAGGCTTGCCATTCCACCGCCCATTTTTGAATTTGGGCCGCATCCAGCGGGTCCACCTGATCGATCCGCCCCAGGATTTTAGCGCCCGAATGACGCGCAATACTGGCCTCCGTTTCGGGATGTTTGGCGCCGTTAAAAATGATGCCGGCCAGCGGAATCTGTCGGTGGCGGAGGGCCTCCACGCTCGCCAGGGTGTGGTTGATGCTCCCCAGGTAATGTCGCGAGACCAGAATGGTGGGCAGTTGGAGCTGGGCCATCAGGTCGATGATGCACTCGCGCTCGTTGAGCGGTACCAGCAGGCCACCGGCACCCTCCACGATCAGCGGCCGGTCGGTGGGGGGCAATTGGATCCGGTCGAGCCGAATGCGGACGCCATCGCGGTCGGCGGCGGCATCGGGCGACATGGGCGTGCGGAGGCGGTAAGCTTCGGGGTGGAACTGGGAGTGGGGATTGGAAACGAGGGCTTTGACCCGATCGGTGTCGCCGTGGTCGAGGTCTCCGGCTTGGACGGGTTTCCAGTAATCCGCACGAAGGGCCTCGGTGAGCAAGGCGGCGACCACGGTTTTTCCGACGTCCGTACCGATTCCACTAACAAAGTAGCGCGGTATGGGTTGGGAATGCTGCATATTTGTTATTTTTCCTGCGTCGTATGGATGAGGCCATTTGGCCACGTTGGGGGAAGGAACTCAACCAAAGTACCCTTCCCGGAGTTTAGGGTATAAAATGCCCAAAATTAGAAATTGTGCGTGCTTTTTTTAAAAAAAGCCCTCTAAAATGCTGTTCCGATGAAATTTGGCAAGCTCCCCGATATTTCCCTGGTCGACTTTCAACTTCCGCCTGACCCTCCCTTTACCCAGACCCAATTAGCTCGATTGCCCGCACCAGAAAGCCTAGCCAATTGCTACATCGGGTGTACGGGATGGGGAATGAAAGAGTGGGTGGGAAAGGTGTACCCTCCCAAGACGCCCGCCAAGGAATACCTCTGGTACTATTCGCGTCAGTTCAATACGATTGAGCTCAATACCACGCACTACCGCATCCCGAGTCCGGGGATGGTCGAAAAATGGAAAAACGAGTCGGCGGCGGACTTTAAATTTTGCCCCAAAGTCCCCCAGCGCATCAGCCACAGCAAAGACCTGGCGCTCAACGGCGAACTGATCGAGACCTTTTGTGAGGCCATCGCCGGGCTGGAGGACAAACTGGGCTGCTGTTTTGTCCAACTGCCCCCTTACTTCGGTGTGGATCGCCTTCCTCTACTCCGGCGCTTTTTGGAGCGCTGGCCAACGGAGGTTCCCCTGGCCGTTGAGTTTCGACACGAGAGTTGGTTTGCCCAGCCCGCCCCGGAAGTGTGGACAGTCCTCCAAGCGGCGGGCGTCAGTACGGTCATCACCGACGTGGCGGGGCGGCGCGACGTCCTACATCAGTACCTGACTACCGATACGGCCATGATCCGCTTTGTGGGCAATGGGCTGCACCCCACCGATTACCAAAGGATCGACGAGTGGGTAAAACGCCTGAAGACCTGGCTACAGCGGGGCCTCCGCGAAGTCTATTTTTTTCCCCACGAACCCGACAACTTATTGGCACCGGATTTATCCTTATATTTGGCGGCGGCGGTGCAGGAGCACTGCCCGGCCCACACTCGGGGGCCGGTTTTTCACCAGGAGCCGGGTGGCCAACAGATGGAACTGTTTTAAGCAACATCCATGATCAAAAAAGTATGTGTTTATTGTGCCTCAAGCGATAAAGTAGCGGAGTCCTACTTTGCGGGGGCCGCGCATTTGGGTCGGGCCCTGGCCGAGGCGGGAGTCACCATCGTCTACGGTGGCGGCTCCTCGGGTTTGATGGGGCGACTGGCGGATGCGGCGCTGGCGGCAAAAGGACAGGTGGTGGGCATCATTCCCCACTTTATGACCGAGGTCGAATGGCAGCACAATGGGCTCACCAAATTGGTACTGGTCAACGATATGCACGAACGCAAGCGTTTGTTTTTGGAGGAGGTGGATGCGGTGGTGGCCCTGCCCGGAGGCTGCGGGACCTTGGAAGAGCTCCTGGAGGTGATCACCCTCAAGCGTTTGGGGGTTTTTACCCGCCCCATCATCATCGTCAACCAGGACGGTTATTACGATCCGCTCGTGACGATGCTGGAAAAAGCCATTAGCGAAAAATTTATGGGCGAGCAACACCGCGACATCTGGTCGGTGGTCGACCGGGTCGATCGGGTGCTGGAAGCCATTGCGCAAGCCCCACCCTGGCAGTCGGATGCCATCAAACGGGCCAAAGCCTAGCAGCATGAAGGAAAAAGACTTTACCCAAGACCTTACGGAATCCGAGGAGCAGCAGTACCTCGTAGACCGCGATGTCAGTTGGTTGTCGTTCAACTACCGGGTCCTGCAAGAGGCCCTGGACGAGTCCGTTCCCCTCCTGGAGCGTCTAAAATTCCTGGCCATTTACTCCTCCAATCTCGACGAGTTTTTCCGCGTGCGGGTATCCAACCACCGCAACCTGGTACGGGTCGGTAAAAAGACCAAACGCAAGCTGGAGTACGACCCGGAGGAAGTACTGAACCGGGTACTCGAAATTGTCAACGAGCAGCAGGAGGAATTCAGTCGCATCTTCGCCAGCCAGCTGATTCCGGAGTTGGAATTGCAAAACATCAACCTGCTCCACTACAGCGATCTCAACGATGAGCAAGTGGAATACGTGACGACCTACTTCAACGACAAGATGCTTCCCTTCGTCCAGCCGGTACTGCTGGTCCGCAAGAAAATCCGGCCCTTTCTCAACAACGCGGCCCTCTACCTGACCATGATCCTACGGACCAAGGGCCAGCGCCGGAGTCGCAACCAATACGCCATCGTCAAAATTCCTTCGGACCACTTGCCGCGCTATATCGAATTGCCCGCTCCCGAGGGCCAGCACGACTTGATCATGCTCGACGACGTCGTCCGCTACATGGCCAGCTGGTAAATTCCGGGCTACAACATCATCGACTCTTTTTCGGTCAAGCTCAGTCGGGATGCCGAGCTGTACATCGAAGACGAGTTCTCCGGCGACCTGGTCGACAAAATCCGCCGCAGCCTGATCAAGCGCAACGTGGGGCCCGCCTCGCGTTTTGTGTACGACCGGGAGATGCCGCGCCACCTCCTCAATTTCCTGGTGGAATCTTTTGACCTCGAAGATTTTGACCTCCTGCCCGAAGGACGTTACCACAACAATTTTGACTTCTTCAAATTTCCCGACTTTGGCAAGACCTGGCTGAAAAACGAACCCCTGCCTCCCCTGCCCTACCGCCCCCTCGAAGCGGCACCTGATTTTTACAGCGCCATCCGCGAGCGGGATCACATGGTACACGTCCCCTACCATTCCTACGAGTCGGTGATCCGCTTTTTTGAGGAAGCCGCCCGGGATCCCAAGGTCACCCACATCAAGGTGGTCCAGTATCGGGTGGCCCGCAAGTCGCGCATCATGAACGCCCTGATGGATGCGGTGCGGGCGGGAAAGCAAGTTACGGTGTTTATCGAGGTCAAGGCGCGCTTTGACGAGGAGGCCAACCTGACCTGGGGCGAAAAGCTGGAAAAGGCGGGGGTCAAGGTTCACTACAGCTTCCCGGGGCTAAAGGTGCATTCCAAGTTGGCCTTGATCATCCGGGAGGAAAATCACCAGCTTGCACAGTACACCTACCTCAGCACTGGAAATTTTCACGAGGATACCGCCAAAATTTACAGCGACCTCGGCGTCTTTACCCACGACCAACGACTCACCCGCGAGGTAGCGCGCGTTTTTTCCTATTTGGAGACCAACAAAAAACCACGACTGGAATTCGAACACTTGCTGGTGGGACAGTTTAACCTCCGACCGCGACTGGAAAAATTGATCAACGCGGAGATGGCCGCCGCCAAGAAGGGTAAAAAAGCCCGGATCATCCTCAAGATGAACAGCTTGCAGGATCGCCGAATGATCGGCAAATTGTACAAAGCCAGTCAGGCCGGCGTAGAAATCAAGATGATCGTCCGTGGAATCTGCTGTCTGGTGCCGGGTATCAAAGGTTGGAGCGACAACATCGAGGTATACAGCATCGTGGACCGCTTTTTGGAGCACGCCCGAATTTTTGTATTCTACAACGGTGGAAAAGAAAAGATCTACCTCTCCTCCGCCGATTGGATGAAGCGCAACCTCAGCCACCGGGTGGAAACCA
The DNA here is from genome assembly GCA_937899855.1 of uncultured Saprospirales bacterium. Classification (GTDB taxonomy): domain Bacteria; phylum Bacteroidota; class Bacteroidia; order Chitinophagales; family Saprospiraceae; genus CALLVY01. The sequence continues at coordinate 5,918 of CALCCH010000602.1, forward strand.
TCTTTCCCATCTACGATGCGGAGATCCGGCAGGAAATCAAAGACTTTTTACGCATTCAACTCAACGACAACGTCAAATCCCGCGTCATCGACACCGAGCAGCGCAATGCCTACAAGCAAGACAACCTCGACCTGACGATTCGCTCGCAGTTGGAGACCTACTATTACACCAAGCGCAATATGGAGCCAGGAGCCTAGGGAGCCTTCCTCCGTCGGGGCTTGGAACGAGGCTTAAAACAGCCAGCGTTTGCCGCCGTAAACCTCCAGTTCGTGATTGCGCCACAGCCGGTGGATCTGAAAATAGGGCTGGGTATCCTCGACCGCTACGTTGCGGTAGGCCATACTGCGGGCCGCCGTCAATTTGACCCCCAAACCAATATCGGCAATGTTAAAACTGGCACCCGGTGCTTCGGCGCGGGCCGACAACTCGGAACTGCTCGCTTTGGAGCCCGAGATTAGCGTGGTAAAGCCCTTGGCCAACCAGACCTCGGTCACGATTACCCAGTGGTAGCGCCAGTTCAAACGCCCCTCCTGAATGCCACGGACCAGTTGCTGCTTGAGCTCGACCAGATCCAGTCGCCGCTGCCCCATCTGGTAGCCTTGGCTGACAATACTGCTGCGCTTTTTAAAGTCAAAATTGACTTTGGCCAGCTTTTCTCCCGCCTCGGCACTGAATTCGTAAGATACCGAATCCTGCGAAAGGTACATCTCGTCTTCCGAAAGGGATTCCGGCCCGAGCTCCGGTACCTGGAGGCCCAGTCGGGACAGATTGGTTTCCCACACAAAATTGGTAGATCGGCCCTGATAATGACCTACTTGTCCCAATTGGACGCGCTGTCCGATCGGCCAGGTGGGATAGCGGCCCAAGTCATCTCGCGTGCTGCGAACGTAAATTTTCTGAATACTTCCCATACAGTAAGATTTTAAAACTTTGATTTGGCAGGTTAGGGTAAATCAAACCGCTCAGCTGCTGATGCGTGCAGGGGCAAGTTAGGACGCTTTTCGTATTCCTTAACTCGTTATTAATGATGATTTTTACGCCTATTTTTGGAAATTTCTACTAATTTGGGCTACCTCAAAATCATCAAACCCCCAATCAATGGCCATCAATTACTCCTTCGGCTTACCGCTCAAACAACATTTTCGCGAATTCATCTATTACCAAGGATTGCTACTGCCCCACGAAATAGCCCGCATCCAAAAATTCTGGGAAGCCGAGCAGACCATTCCCGCCACCGTCGATGGCGATCAGTCCATCCGGCAGGACCTGCGCAAGAGTTCGGTGATGTTTATCGAAAACAATCCGCAGAATGACTGGATCTACCGGCGGAGGGCCGGCGCGGCCATCAAGACCAATAACGAGCGCTACTGGTTTGACCTCCTGGGCTTTCACGAACAATTGCAACTCACCCGCTACTCCGCAGGGGATTTCTTTGAGTGGCACCTCGACTTTGGGGCGGGGGACATCTCCGTCCGCAAATTGAGCATCACCGTCCAACTCTCCGACCCCAACGATTACGAGGGCGGGGACCTTCAGTTTATGATCAACCAAAATATCATCGACGCCCCTCGCGAAAGGGGAACCGTCATCATTTTCCCCTCCTTCATCCTGCACCGCGTCACCCCCATCACCCGGGGCAAACGCGAGTCCATCGTCGGTTGGGTCGCGGGGCCACCTTATCGCTAATCACCAAGATGAAAAAACAATTATTGATTGCGGGGCTGGTCCTGTTCATTGCGAGCGGCGCGCTGGCCCAGAAAAATATGGCCGCCAAAAAACTGCGGCGGGATTTTGATTTCCTGGTGGCCGAGTTGCGGGCCAAACACCAGGGCCTTTACCAATACCTGCCACGAACGGAGGTGGACCGGCGCCTGGATAGCCTCCGACAAAGCATTGGGGACAACCTGAGTCGGATGGATTTTTACCGCATCGTATTGCAAGTCGTCGAACTCACGAACGAGGGGCACACCGAAGCACGACTGCCCCCGCGGACCAAGCTGCGCCTGGGATGGTCCAAGACCTTTTTCCCACTGGCCCTGAGCCACCACGACGGAAAATGGATCATCACCCAAAACTTTGGAGCGGAACGGCCCACGCTTCAGAAGGGCCAGGAGCTACTCCGACTCAACGGACAATCCGTCGATAGCCTGGCCCGTAGCTTTTTTCCCTACCTCGCCTCCGACGGATTCAATCAGACGTCCAAATACGAATGGGTGGGCTCCCTCAACTTTGCCCTGTTTTACCGACTGGTATACGGCCCGGTGGATCAGTTCCGATTGACGGTCCGAGCGATGGATGGTCCGCAAACCTTCACCGTCGAACTGGATCCGGTTCGATTTACGGCCTACAAAAAGAAAAACGCCAAATTTCCTCCCCGCTACTTTGAATATACCCGCTTTACCCGGCGCATTTTGAACGACAGCATTGCCTACCTCAGCGTACCCAGCTTTGGCGGTCGGGCCCAGACTTTCGCGGATTACTGCAGCATGGCCTTTAGCGGAGAAGACTCGGTGGGCATCCAGCACCTGATCATCGACATCCAGGATAATGGGGGGGGAACGGAGGGGAACGAAAATTTACTCTTTAGCTACCTGACGGATCAAGCCATCCGCAAGTACCGCCGGGTGACGATGCGTCAAGCCCCCTACTTGGACAATAAAGACGATAATAGTTTCCAACTCGATCGCTGGGAATGGCGGGACAGTTTAGCCTACCGGGGCGAATTTACGACCAGCAGTGCCTACCTCTCCGACATCGGTCACCAAGCCCCCGATCCGGCGCTGCGCTACCACGGAAAGGTGTACGTCCTCATCAGCGGAACGACCTTTTCGGGAGGGGCCGAATTTGCCTCACTGCTGCGGATGAGTGGGCGCGGCATTTTTATCGGTGAGGAAACGGGAGGGACCTACGAAGGCAACGTCAGTGGCTATTCGGAAACGATCAAATTGCCCCATAGCAAGATTCGGGTCGACATTCCCACCGTTCACTTCCAAGTCGACGTCCAGCCCCAACGGCCGGGACGGGGCGTTTTTCACGACCACTACGTTCCTCAAACCGCAGCGGACTACCGGGAGGG
>CALCCH010000603.1 GCA_937899855.1 uncultured Saprospirales bacterium
ACGCCTCCGCCCCAAACGCCGCACCGCCCAGCCCCTACCCCACTCCGCTCCGTCTTCGCGATCCGGTCCCCACCAAATGGCGGCGGGCCAGTCCCGTGGCGAATACTGCCCCGACCACTGGACAAAGCATTGCCCGCTGGCGCGCTCGGCAGCTGCGTTCTGCCATTGTTGGTGCGCCACTTGTCGCGCCAGCGTATTCCCCGTGAGGTACTGATCAATCCAGGATTCGAGGGTCGCTCGGGAATCCAGCAGCAGCAACCAATCGTCGAGGACGAGGAGGAAGGGATCCGCCAAAAAGTGATTAAACGCGGTAGAAAATACGGCCAGGGCCCGACCGTCCAGTACGCGGTAATAGGGAAAACTTTGGTATTCCCGGGCTTCCAGTTCGCCGCGTTTTGCCAGATACTGTGCTTGGGCCCGTCGGGCACTGGATGCCTCCGCATACCGTAGGGCGTACCAGTAGCCCTTTTCCCCCGTACTGCCCAACTCCAAACGCCCCCAGGCCAATTCTCCTCGCCAATCTCTCCTCAGGTACGAAGGGAGGACATCGCCCCTGGCTTTCTCCCCATACTCGGGAAGGGTCACCGCTCCGTTCCAATGGTAAAACAAAGTGGTCTTTGGCAGCAGATCGGCCAGCGCGTGGGGATGGGTGGTATCTGGCGATTCCACCGGCTCCTCACTACCTATCATTTGTCCTCGTACGCCCAACCCCAAGGAATCGGTGTAGTAGTGCCAATCCATCCAGAGCACCTCCGGCTCTGGTGCTACCCGGTATTCGGGATAAAGTGCCATCCGCGGTGGGACCTCCCCATCCGTGCGCGTATACACCCGTAGACCTTCCTTGGTGCTTAGCCTAGCCCAGTACCGGTCTAGGTCCAACCAGGGCTGGTCCGCCCACTTCAATCGTTCGAGGGCCGCCTCAAGGTGTAGGGGAATGCGGGCCAACAGCAGGAGGGACTCTACCTGCGCCAGGGCCCAGGCCGCCGTCGAATCGGTGGCCGGAAATTGGTAGACCGTATGACCGAGAAACTGACTTTTCCGCCCTGCGTCCCGACGGCTAAAGTAGGCGCCCAGTACGGTGGTGTCAGAAGCCACGGGCAGGGGCAATAGGTAGAGCAAATCTTGTGGTTCGCGATTGCGGGCCTGCGGGCTGGCCCAGAGGGTGGTGGGCGGCAGGGTCGACCACAGTCCAGCCAGGGCCCGCGCATCTTGTTGTATCTGGGCCGCCCCCAGTGGCAATTGTTCCAAAACTTGCAGAAAGGCCGTATCCCTTAGGCGTTTCGTAGGAATGCGCCAGAGCGTATTGCTGCCGGTGGGCAGGGCGCGCAACACTTGCCGCCACGCGCTACGGCTGGGATCTGGGCTCCACCGACACTGCGAAAAAACGAAAAACAGGAGGAGGACGCCCCCGGCGATCACAATATTTTGTACCTTGATGGTTGGACTTGGTCCCGCTTGAAAATTGATTTGGGGAGCGATCTGTTCCCTGTGGGGTACCTCACTTCCTCCGCTTTGCGGGGAATAGTCAGAGCTGCTACGGGAAAAATAGCTACCGAGGCGTTTTAGAAGATGCATCAGACTCACTAGAGGGGATTTTTCGGACGGATCCAACTTAAACCAAATTTGCTGCCTTACCGGAAGGTGCGGATGCAGCCGATACCAGGTAAGCCGGCAATCAATATTACAAAATACCTGCGGAAATGAGAATCTTTTTCCTCCGTACGGCCCTTGCGGCGGCTTTCCTGGCGGTTGTGTTGGGTGCCTTTGCCGCCCACGCCCTGGAAAATCTGATTGCGGCCCCGCGAATCGAAATTTTTGAGACGGGAGTACGCTACCAATTTTACCACAGCTTCGCCCTGCTTTTTCTCGCCCTGCTGTACGACCACCTACCCGCCAACTGGCTCAACTGGGCCGGTCGTTTTTTCCTAATCGGCATCTTTGGCTTCTCCGGCTCGCTCTACCTACTGGCCCTGCGCGACGTTTTGGGCATCGCCCACTGGTGGTGGCTGGGGCCCATTACGCCAATCGGGGGAACCCTTTTTATCGTGGGCTGGGCCGTACTTTTCCTATCCACCTGGCGCCGTTGACCTGGCCATCTCAGCACTCCAAAAACCCATTGTATGACGAAAAAATACCAACGCTACGTTCACCTACTCCAGAAAGTTGCCGACCTGGAAGCCGTCCAGGCCCTCCTGGGCTGGGACCAAGAAGTCAATATGCCGGAGGCCGGAGCCGCCTCCCGAGCCCGCCAGCTGGCGACCGTGGCGGGGCTGAGCCACGAGCTGTCCACTAGTGAAGAGCTGGGAGACCTCTTGGATGCGCTCCACGCGCGGGGCGATCAGCTTGGTACAGCGGAACGCCGCAACGTCGAACTGAGCCGCCGGGAATATTTGCGCCAGCGCCGTTACAATCGCGACTTTGTCGAACGGCACTCACGCCTCTGTTCCGAGGCCTACGAAAAGTGGCTCCAGGGGCGCACCACCAACGACAGTACGGCCTATTTGGAAGTGCTGGATCGCATGGTACAGCTCAAACGCGAAGAAGCCGAACTTTTGGGCTACACGGACCACCCCTACGACGCCCTACTCGACCTGTTCGAACCCGAGACGACCGTGGCGGAGCTGGATCCACTCTTCGCCGAAGTTCGCAAAAAATTGGTCGGCTTCGTAGCGCGCATTCGGGAGCAAGCCCCGATCGACCAGGCCTTTATGCAGCAAAAATTCGCGACGGATGTCCAGTGGGATTTTAGTCTGCTCCTCCTCCGGGGCATGGGTTACGACTTTGCAGCGGGTCGACAGGACTTGTCGCCGCATCCCTTTACCACTACCTTTGGACCGGGCGATATTCGGGTGACTACCCGTGCTGAAGAAAACAATTTCGCCAATATGTGCTGGAGCAGCATCCACGAGGGTGGACACGCACTCTACGAGCAAGGCCTGCCCGCCAAGGCCTACGGACTGCCCCTCGGTAAGGCCGCTTCCTTGGGCATCCACGAATCCCAGTCGCGCCTGTGGGAAAACAACGTGGGACGTAGCAAACGCTTTTGGGAGTATTGGTACCTACGCCTTCAGGAACACTTCCCACGACAGTTGGCCCGCATCAGCCTCCACCAGTTTTACCGCGCCATCAACCGCATCGAGCCCAGCCTCATCCGAACCGAATCGGATGAATTGCACTATCACTTCCACATTTTAATCCGCTACGAGATCGAAAAGCAATTGATCGCGGGGAGCCTGGAGGTGGCCCAGCTACCCGAGGTATGGGCCGACCGCTATCGAGAATACCTGGGGCTGGAGGTCCCCGATGCCCGGCGGGGCATTCTCCAGGACATCCACTGGGCTTACGGTAGTTTTAGGTATTTTCCCACCTATTCTTTGGGAAGCTTTTACGCTGCGCAGTTTTTTCACCGGGCCCAGCAGGAATTGCCACAGCTCGAACGGAATCTGGCCGCGGGCAGTACCGGAACCTTGCTGGTTTGGTTGAGGGAAAAAATCCACCGACACGGCCAACACTACTCCGCCAGCGACTTGTGCCAACGGATCACCGGGGAAAAGCTTAACTTTCAGTACTTTATGAGCTACGCGGAGAAAAAATACGACGAAATCTACTTCAAAAGCTTGTAAACTTTTGGACAAATTGCATATATTACGGCTGATAAACTAAAGCGTAAAAGCGCATCTCCACCGCTGACCACCACGTGCACTAATTCCCGTGCAAATTTCCAATACCATCACTTACTATTACAATAGATGTGGTAAGTAACACCATGTTGACAGGATTTAAACACTTATTATAATTTCAAAAATTAGATTTATGAAAAACCTTATTACCCTGTTGTGCTTTTCCCTGTGCCTAATTGTGGCCAATAACAGCTTTGCCGTAGTGGCTCCCAGCGCACCCCTTACGAATGCGCAGACGGAGATCAACGACCAAGCTCCCAAAAAGATGACGAAGAAACAGTTGCGGCAGCAGAAAAAACTGCGCAAGATTCAAAAGCGGATGAAGAAAATGCAAGCCAAAGGGCAAGACGTCGACTTCTCCGACCCCGTCGATAAGTGGATGTGGTTCTGGATCTTTGGTTGGGGAGCGGCCATCGTACTGTCTATCGTTGCCTCCGCCATTGTGGTAGGTACTGCCTTCACCGGTGGCTTTGGCTTTGGCGCCCTTCTCTTCCTCGTGGCCTGGCTGGCCGGTCTCTTCGGAACCGTCTCGCTCATTATCTGGCTGGTGAAGAAATTCGCTTAAGATCCTTTTTTCGCACGACCGTTTTCACAAACGGCAGTGTTTCTCGACAAAGCAAGCCGGGGCCCCACTGGGCCTCGCGCTTGCTTTGCCTTTTTATCGCCCCAGACGATCATCCCGGTACCAACGACAAAACCCCGTCGCGAACTACGCAACGGGGTTTTGCACCGGACGGGGCGAGATCAATTCAGACGGGCCTGCCGGTCCAGATCCGCCTCGGAGACGACTTCGGGTTGGTCTTCTTCCTTGCGGTAATACCACCACAAAAACACAATCGAACCCACCACCACGTAAGGAGTAGCAAACATGTATAGGATACCATTGTTGAGCCCCCGAGCCGCTTTGCCTCCCATATTCAGGTTATTGGCGGGTGCGGCTTTACACATCGCACACTGGGCCGCAGCGGGCTGGCTGGCCACCGTCAACGTGGCGGCGAGCACCAGGCTCCAAACGAGTTTTCCAAAGGATTTTTTCATATCAATTGTTTGAATAAAGATACGACCAATTGCTACGAATAACAAGGACGCAACATCAAATAATCAATGGGCCCCGTCACCGCTACGTAATACCATAGTGGGAATACCCATCGGTCCATGTTACGGTGCCGGGCGATGTTGCCGGTAAAGGCACGGTTGAAGGTATACAAGATAAAGGGCAGGATTCCCCCCGCCAGGGCGATGTGGGTGATCAGGATGCTAAAGTATACAATGCGGATGTTCCCTTCCATACAATACGGGGTCGCTTCGGTGGTAAAATGATATACCACGTAGGATAGCAGGAAGAGGATCGAAAGACTGAGGGCGACGTAAATCGCCTTGCGGTGCAGGTCGACTTTTTTCTGCTTGATAAAGTAGAAAGCTAGCCCCAGCGCAATGGCGGTAAAGGCATTGACCGTGGCGTGAAAGGTTGGCAGAAAGCTAAAATCGATATCGGTGGGAATCTTGACCCGCCGCATGAGCCCTATCAAGAGCAGGACAACTGCGGACAAGGCAATCGCCGAGCGATCCAAGATTTTCAGCAGATTCTTGTTGTCTTCGAGCGTAATTTCTAATTTCTTTTCCATCAGCGAGGCATTAAAATGGCCATGTGCTCCACCAGGCGTTTCATCTGTCCTGGGTCGCGGTAATCGTAATAATTGCGAATCACTCCCTCGTCGTCGACCAATACGAAGTAGGGATAGTCTTTCAGCTCGGCGGGCAGGTCAGCAGCAATCTTGAGCTTGCCCGCATCGTCTTTGGGCATGCCCGCTTCGGGAATGTGATAGCCCTCACGCAGCAGTTGGGCGGTTTGCTCGGGGGAGCCATTGAGATAGATACACTGGCCCTCCTCGGCGAGGTCTACCGTTTTGGCGAATGCCTTGAGCTCGGCACCACCGGCTGCGGCTGGAGACAGGGTGTGCTGGACAAACCACACGTCGGGACGATCGTCGAACTGCTCATGGAGTGCTCGTAGCATACGGAAGCGTTCTGCATTTTCGGGACCGTCGAGACGGAAGAAGCTGGCGAGCAGCATATTGCCGTTGAGGCTGTCGCGAGTGATGGGGAAATCGTTCTGGTTGAGCAAGCTAAAAGCCGGTAGCTTTCCATAATCCTTTAACTCCGCCCGCGCCACCTTCTGATAGTCCAGCCCGGTAGAAAGGTAATACCAAGAACCCAGCGGCATGACGACCAGGAAAAGGAGCAATGCCATAATCTGGACGTAGGGCTTGCGTGGGGGCTTAGAGTTGGGTTGTACGTTGCTTTCCATGCGAATTTGACCTGTATATGTATTTATAGGGAAACAAAAATATTGGCCACTGGTTGAAATAAAAAAAGCGAGATCGTTGACCTCGCTTTTTTTGACATTCAGATTATGATTACTCCTCGCTGCTTCGCGTCTCGGGCGCCTGATCAGTTTGGGTTTTGACCAGTTCGATTTTGTCCTTATCCTTAATCTGTTGTCGGCGATTGCCCCAGGCCGTACCTTCGTTAAAAAAGGCAATAATGGCCCACACGAGCAAGAGCATCGGCAGTAGTACCGACATACGCAGCCCGGGGACTTCCAGCCCCATATGCATAAATTCGTAGACGATGAAGTAGGCCTTGTACAGCGATAAAACGATGATGATAAAGCCAATGGAATAAATGGCCGCCTGGTAATCTTCCAGCCATTCCAAACCCGGAATGTGCCCTTTTCCCGCCAGCGAAACCCCAACTTCAATGAGGGTAACCGCAAACAAGAGCCAGAAACCTCTAAATACCGCTTTTTTCGCCTCTTCGTAGGAATGATGTCCCATGATTGTTACTTTCTTTTAATGATCAATGTCGGTTTTAACGTAAGATTTGGAGCGGTTTAGAGCAGGTAGAATACCAAGAACACAAATACCCAAACCAAATCTACAAAGTGCCAGTACAGGCCAATTTTCTCTACCATCTCGTAGCCATTCTTGCGCTTGACGTACAAGCCGCTCGCCACGTTGAGCATGATGATGACCAGGAAAAGGACCCCCGAAAATACGTGGAAGCCGTGGAAGCCCGTGATAAAGAAGAACAAGGCACCAAATGCTTTGGGTCCAAATTCTTGCTTGCTGTACTCCTGGACCCCCATCTTTTCGTTTTCCTCGCTGAGGTACTTGCGGTGGATAAATCCTTGTTCATCGAGGTAAAAACAGGGGAAATTTACCCCACCAATGGGAATATTAGCCATATCCACTCCGGATTCGTCGACCATCTGGTTGGCTTGAGCCAGGAACAGCTTTTCCCCCTCCTGGGCCTCACCGTGCCCCGCACCGTGATCGCCACTGTGATCACCGCCGTGGTCATCACCATGACCGTGTCCGTGCCCCGCCTTGTGAATGAGGTAGGTGGAGCCCGCAATAAACTGGTCTTCCTCCGCAGTACTCTTATTTCCATCGGCCATGAGGTAAGTCCCCGATTCGGTTGGGGACCCAAAGGGGTTGCGCGTAATTGACATGTGCTCCACTCCGATCAGGTTGCTCCATTCCCAGGCCTGACAGCCCAGAAATCCAGCCCCACCGATGACCGTGAGCAGCATCCAAAACACTACCCCACCCTGATTCTCGCGGTGACCTTCTTGTACGCCGCGAACCATCGTGACCGAACTGACGATCAGTAGGAAGGACATGAAGGTAACGAAGATCAGCGGGGCCTTGTCTCCGGGAAACCACTCGTGAATACCAAAGGGAGCCGTACTGAATACAAAATCGGGTACGGGCCAGGTGGGCATGCTAAAGCGCAGGGCACCGTAGGCAATCAAAAAACCGGCGAAAGTAAAGGCATCCGACAGGAGGAAATACCACATCATCAATTTGCCATAACTCGCCTTAAAAGGCGCGGCGGCCCCATCCCAAGCGTCATTTTCGGATTGGGTGGCTTCGTCGTGATCTAGAGGAGCTGTATCTGTGGCCATTACGTTAGAATATGTTTACAAATGTTTTGTCTGTTTGCTAGTTATTAGGGCTGCTGTAGAATGAAAAACAACAGCAAATATATCCAAAGGACATCTACAAAATGCCAAAAAATCAAAGTTAATTCAAAACGCAGCTTTCGGCGGGGCGTAAAACGCACCGGAAGAAGGAATGCGTGGAGGAGGGCAACGATCAGGGTTGCCATACCCCCCAAAAGGTGAAGGGCGTGAACGCCCGAGAGTACGTACACAAAGGAACCGCTGGGATTCCCGTCAAAACGCACCCCACTAAAGTCCATGGCCTGCCAAGCCTGGTATTGTAAGACCAAAAACGCCAAGCCCGTCAAGAAACCCAGGGCCATCAGACCGCGGTACAGCTGCGCCCGCTCTTGCTGAAAAGCGACGTAAGAGCCCTGCAGCAAAATACTACTCAACAGAATGACTCCGGTGTTGACGTAAAACAAACGGGGCAGGGCAAATTCCAGCCAGTTGCCCGCAGCCTGCCGAATGATGTAGGCACTGGTAAGCCCCGCGAACATCATCATCATACTCGCGCAAGCCACGAAGAGGGCGAACTTTTGGGGATGGATTTTACTCCGATTATTTTCAAAAGCCAATACACTCATTTTTTATACAATTCTCGTCGCCCGGACATCCGTTGGGATCTCGATACGGCGACCTGAGGTGATTTAAATTTTGGTGGCCAGCAGGATAAACAAGGCCGAAGGCAGATAGAACAGCGAACTGAACATCAACTGCAAGGCCGCGGCTCGGGTGTTCTTTTGGTACAAATTCCAGCCGAACCAGGCAAAGCCCACCGCCTATAAGGCCAGGGCCACTGCAGAACGCCCATCACACCTTCCCAGGATATAGTGCAGGCAGCCCACCGGGATCAATGCCAGGCTAAACACCATCGCGTGGAGCCCCACGTAAGGGTCGCGCTCTCCGCTGGGCGTTGTGGGCAGCAGGCGAAAGCCCGCTCCGGTGTAGTCTTCGTGCGCCAGCCAGCCGATGGCCCAGAAATGGGGAAACTGCCACAGAAATTGAATCCCGAACAGGGTCAGGGCCAGGGCACTGAGCCGTCCTTCCAGAGCCACACATCCGATCAGCATCGGTAGGGCGCCCGGTAAGGCTCCGATCCAGACCGCAGCGGGCGATACCCGCTTCATCGGCGTGTACACAAAGGCGTAGAGAATCATGGAGATCATCCCCAACAGGGAGGCCAGTGGATTGAAGAGCGCCAGCAGGGTAATTCCCACCAGGCTCATAAAACCCGCCGCCATTACGCCTTCCGAGGTCGTCATCCTTCCCGCCGCAATGGGCCGATTGGCCGGCCGTTCCATCTGCCGGTCG
>CALCCH010000604.1 GCA_937899855.1 uncultured Saprospirales bacterium
AGGTCGTTGAGGTGGTAGCCCTTGTTTTTGATCTCGCGGAGCAGGATGCTTTCCACCCGCTGCAACCACTGTTGTCCCAGCTTTACCCGGGGCCGCAGTTGTACCGCAGTGGTTTCCTCCGCCCCTTCCGCCATCGCCGTCTCCACCACGGGCGGGGCCAGCCGCTCGGTCCGCCGTTGGAGCAAGCGATCGATCCGGACCAGCAGCTCCTCGTGCGAAAAAGGCTTAGTCAGGTAGTCGTCAATCCCAACCCGCAGGGCATTTAGGCGGTCCGCCTCGTGGGTACGCGCCGTGAGAAAGATCGTGGGGATGAGGGCTAGGGATTCGTTTTGCTTGAGCCGCCGCAGCAATTCAAAACCATCCATCTCCGGCATCATGACATCACTGAGGATCAAGGCAGGTGGGGCCTGCCGCTGCAAGTAATCCCAGGCCTCCCGACCGTTGAAACACAGCTGCAAGGTGTAGTGGGGTTCCAGCAGGGAAACCAAATAATGCTGCATATCGGCTTGGTCCTCCACGAGGAGCAGACGGGGACCGGATCCTCTACCACCCTCCGCCGTAAGAGCAGCGAGGGGCAAGGATTCCTGGAGGGCGGGGGCTGGCGGGGGGAGCGGATCGTGAAACGCCGCCGCCACCCAGGGCAAATCCAGTTGAAACTCGCTGCCTTCCCCAAGCCGCGAACCCACCCGAAGTTGGCCCCCCATCAGCTGGGCAAATTCGTGGGCTAGGGCCAGGCCAATGCCCGTCCCACCCGTATGAACGGCCTCCGGCTGGTGGCTCTGGAAGAAGCGGTCAAAAACGTGGGGTACGTCCTCCGGGGCAATGCCCCGCCCCGTATCCACCACCCGCAGCCCAATTCGCCCCGCGCCACCTTCCAACAACACCCGAATGGTTTCCCCCCGACTGGTAAACTTGAGCGCATTCGACAATAAATTGTGGAGGATGGCCTCTACCTTTTGCCGATCCAGCCGCAGGGGCGGCCAGTCCGCAGCGGGCAGCACCCAGCGCAAGTCGATCTCCCGCAGACGGGCCGTCGTCTCAAAATGAGCACAACAGCGCTGGACCAGGGCCGGCAGATCGACGGCGGACTCCACCAGCGCCAATTGCCGCGCCTCCAGTTTGGACAAATCCAGGATGTCGTTGCTCAGGCGGAGCAGGCGCTCCGCATTGCGTTTGGTCAGTCGGATGATCTTGCGGACGGCGGGCGCCAGGGGGCCGTACTGTTCTTGGAGCAAGGCCTCCAGGGGGGACAGGATGAGGGTGAGGGGCGTTCGCAATTCGTGGGTGACGTTGGTGTAGAAGGCCGTCTTGAGGGCATCCATTTCCTGGAGCTGGGCGGCTTTGAGCCGGAGGCGTTCCCGCACCCGCCGCTGTCGATTGATCCAGAAGCCAAAGCCCAGTAGCAAAAGTACCACACCCAGCAATACCGCCAACAGCAGGCCCCGCCAACGCAGGCGATTGAGCTGGTGATCTTTTTCCAAGAGCGCAATTCGATCCTGCTTTGCTTGATTTTGGTAGCGGGCCTCCAAGTCGAGGATGATGCCCCGCTCCTCGCGGCGGTGGATGCTGTCCTGCAGCACTTGAAAGCGCTGTCCCGCCCGGTAAGCCCCCTCAAAATCTTCCAAGCCCACCAGTACCTTGCGGTATTGTCGGAAGATGTTGCGGGCCAGGTGTACGTCACTCAGGCTATCGACCAGGGGTAGGAGTCGCTCGCCGTAGCGGAGGGCGCTCCGGTACGCTCCCCAGCGACGGTAGAGCGTCATCAATTCGTTGAGGGTGTGGGCCAAACGCCCCACGGACTGCCAGCCTTACCGCTCGTAAATCGCCAGGGCCTCCCGCAGGTGGTACTCCGCCCGGGGATAATCGGACGACAAGGAGTATAGCCGCCCCAGGTTGAGGTGGGTACGCATCTGATCGAAAGGACGGACCGGATGGAACTTTAGGGTATCGATCAATTGGGAATAGTAGTAGAGCGCCGAATCGAGTTGGTCAAAGGTGGAGTAGACGTTGGCCAATTCGTTGATGGAATGGTAGCTGGCGACGGTGTCGGCCTGCGCTTGTGCCAGATCCACCGACCGTTGGGCGAAGCTGAGGCATTGTTCGTAGTTCCGTTGTTTTCGATACAATTCCGAAAGTGCCCGTAGGACGTCCGAGCGCCGATGGTCCACCCCCGATTCGTCCATCAGCGCCAGGGTGCGGTAATGCGTCTCCCCCGCTCGGGCGAGCCGTCCCGTATTTTGATAGGCATAAGCCACGTAGATCAACTCCTCCACGGCCCAATCCACCACGCTATCGCGCAGGGCGGCTTCCGCCTGGATCGTCCCCTGGGTGATGACCGTTTCCATTTGCTCCTGAAAGTAGGCGCGATGGGTCGTCAGAAAATTGAGGCGAGCGCGGCAGGAGGCACAGTCCGGCAATTCGCGTTGCTGATGGTTCCGGGCGCGTTCTTGGTACAGGCGGGACGAATCGGGGGAAAGCCGACTAAAGGACAAACTGCGGCGGTAGAGGTCGAGCAGGGTTTGGTGAGCCGCAGCTTGGGGATCGGCGGCTTGGGAAAAAAGGGGGCAAAGCGGCATCAGCAGCCAACAGGCTAAAAGCCAGCTCAGGATATTTTTGCTCATAACAACAAAAGGATAAAGCACTCGATAGCGGCGATACTACCGATGGTCAGTAATCAATGGTCAAGGAAAAGCCAAGCAGTACGAGACGCAATACTCAAACACAATCTAGCCCAAAATTCTCCATTTTATGCCATGATTGGGCCTGTTTAACATGTTAAATTTTCACCAGGCGT
>CALCCH010000605.1 GCA_937899855.1 uncultured Saprospirales bacterium
CCCCCATCCCGTCCACTCGGTATCCTGCCTCCCCATATGCTAAGCTGCCACATCGTAGATTCTAGCTCAATAGTAGTGCATTTACAAGTCATTCGCAGCTACCCAGCTTACTAATACGATAGTATTACTATTTTTATTGCGTGTAATACAACCTCGGGGTGACAAAAGTGTTATACCAACAGAGAATATTGGTTTTGAAATCAAAAAAATGACGCCTTATGAAAAATCTGCGCACGGTTTTATTGCTCCTCGCACTGGGTTTTGGTCTCCATCTTTCGTGGGCACAAAGCCCGGGCATCGGCCGGGAAAATCCGGCCATGTACCGCGACAATGCCCAGGAAATTTTTGCCATTGACAATTACTTTTTCATCCGCGAAGCCAATTCGCTCCAAAGCTACGTCGACTTTGAGGGCAGTTTCCTAGCCTTCGAACGCGCCATCGCTCAGTACCCCCAATCGGCGGATGTACTGGTGCAGCGGGCCCTATTTTTACAACGCTTTGGCATGAGCGTGGAAGCCCAAAAGGACATCTTGCGGGCCAATACCCTCAATCCCTACGCCGCCGACCTCTACGGCTTCCACGGACCGGGCGGCATCATGCGGCTGATCGAATTCGAACCCGGGCAGTCCGTGGTGGGGCTCAATGCCAACCAAAGGCTGGGCTACTACTACGAATTGATTGACGAACAATACCAGGAGAATGCCCTCCAGGAGGCAGAGCTGGACCAGTTGGAGCAAATCATTGTCGCCTACGAAGAGTCCCAATTGTCGGAGGCCAAACTGCTAGTGGAGGATTTACTCGACCAATATCCCCAGTCCGCCCTGGGCCACGATCTGCTGGGCTTGATTCTTCACCAGGAAGACAACTACGCCGCCGCGGGCCAAGCCTTTGACCGGGCCATCGAGCTGGCCCCCAACTTTGCCATCGCCCACTACAACCTGAGCCGTCTGGACATGGATCGGGGCAACCGCGAAAAGGCGCGGGTCCACCTCGACCGAGCGATTGAATTACAGGCCAACCTCACCAAGGCCTACTTCGACCGCGCCCTCCTGCGCAAGCAAAACTCGGATGACGAAGGCGCACTCCAAGATTACAACCGCATCATCGACCTGGCCGGCGAAAATTACCTAGAGGCTTTCCTCAACCGCGGGCTGACCCGCAGCATGCTCGGGGCTTTTCAGGGTGCCATCAACGATCTCAATACCGCGATCGAAGCCTTTCCCAACGAAGCCGATTTGTACAAGAATCGCGGCAATGCTTTTCTGCTGAGTCAACAATTGCCCGAGGCCATCCAGGACTTTAGCCGAGCCATCCAGCTGGATGAAAACTTTGCCGAAGCCTACTACAACCGCGGCCTGGCCCACCTGATGCGTCTGGACCTCGCGGCCGGCTGTTCGGATCTCAATCGGGCCTGGGAACTGGGCCTGGAGCGCGCGGGTGAAAAGATGCGCTTCTTCTGCCAGTAAGCACACCCCAATCAATTCCCACGGAGGGAAGCAGGATGCGAGCTCACCTGCTTCCCTTCTTTGTTGGGTTTCGATTCAATCGAACAATTGGTCCAATCCCAGGTACGCGGTCTCCAAGTAATAAATGCTCCAAATGCCCTCCGCTTCGGGTCCACTTTTGACGTCCCGAGCGAAGAAGAAGTATTTGCCATCCCGGGAAAAGGTGGGATTAGCCTCTTCCGCTGCGGAATTGATTTGGTCCCCCAGCGGTTTGGCGCGACTCCAAGTCTCCCCTACTTTTTGGGACACAAACAAGTCCTCCCCACCCCGGCCTCCCGGAGCATCGTAGGCATTGAACAACAGGAACTGCCCATCGGGTGAAAGCACCGGACTGCTGGTCCAGTATTGATCGCTCGCAAACAAACCTTCGATCGCCATGGGCGGGCTAAAGGAAGTACCCTCCCGGTGGGTCTCGTAGATTTTGATGGCACGCTCCCCCCGCCGCATCGTGCTGAAGTAAAAGCGCTCGTTGTCGGCAGTGTAGAAGAAACTGGCGTTGGAGGACGGCCACTGCTCCCCCGCGATCTGGACGGCATTGATGGGGGCGGGCAAGGCTTGGGGCGGGCCCCAGCCGTCGCCCGGCTTTTGCATTTGCCAGATGTTCATGTCAAAGCCTCCCAGGTTCGGCTGATCGGAAATCGCCCGTTCCGAACCAAAGAAGAAGGTCTGGCCATCCGGGGTGAGTGAGGGCGACTCATCGCGGTCGGTCGAAAAGGGGGCCACTTGCGGAGTCGACCACTGGCCCTCTCGGAAATCCGTCCGGTAGATTTTTTGCTTTTGCCCGTCCAAGCGTCGGACAAAGTAGGCCGTTCGGCCGTCGGGGCCAAAGGCGATGGAAAATTCGTTGTTGGCTGCTGTGGCGATGATGCCGGGGGCAAAGCGGCGGACGGAGTCGACGGTGGTGGTAGCGTAATCGAGTGTAATCGGGTCGGTATTGGCGGGGCTGGCCGTACTGGAGCTACTGGGGCTACTGGGATTTCCGCAGGACAGTAGGTTCGGTATCAGGGCAAGGGCGGCAAGGAGTAGGAAAAAAGTGGACCGGGTCCCTACTTTAGTGGGATCGGACGCAGTGGGCTGGAGAATTATGGGAAACATTTTAGAAGCCATTTTCCCGCAGAATTTGGGTGTACCAAGCATTGGAGATGTCTCCGCGATCGTAGTATTCTTGTACCTCCTCACTACTGCCCTTGGTGCCGTAATCCACGGTGCGTAGGAGCGGCCCCCCTGCGTCGTAGTAGCGCCATACCCCCACCCGAATCCGCCAGTTCTTATAGGTTCCCACCGCTTGCAATTGGCCGTTGGGATGGTACTTTTTAATCGGCCCCTCCACCCGGTTCTGCTCAAAGTAACCGGTCTCTTGGACTTGACCGTTGTTGTAATAGTTGATCCATTTTCCCTGCCCCACGCCATCGACGTATTCTTGCCAGGAAAGGAGTTGACCATCATCGTACTGAGCGTACAGGACGCCGGTGTAAGGTTCGCGCTCGCCCTTGACAAAGTATCGGTAAACCCCATCGGAACGCTGGCCGCGGGTTTCACTCATCGAGATGGAGCGCCGGCCTTCGACCACTTCCATCGGAAGGACGGATTGGCTAAAAAGGAATAGTGGCAAAAGCAACAGCAGCAAAAAAAGTGGCAATTTCATACGCGTTGGATTTTTATTGACATACGGGTCCGAGGCCCGCTTGGATTTCCACCCAACGTTTTTCCAAGGCCCTCCCCTTGAGGATCGCCCGTGCCAGGACCGAAAAGAGTATGCGACGCGCAGCTGAACTATACTGATACCGCTAATTCTCTTAAGTCGCCAACCAGTACAATCGACCGCGTTTGGATTTTCCCCCAAAGATATCAATTCGCTTACCCGCAGAAGACGAAAAAGACAACAGCAACTTCTCCCCGACCAAACGCTCTTCGTGGGCTATCCGCTTTCCCTTGTGGTTGACTAAACCAATAACCTTGGGACGCTTGGTAAAATTCAACCATACCACCACCCGATTGCCCGCTTCCCCCGACGGCTCAAAGTCCACGATCGCATACTGGTCCTGTCCGTAACTGATCAGCGGCTGGGCCGCAAAAGCTTTTTTGGAGAGGGGCTGTGCCAGCAACTGCCAAGCTTCGTCATCGGGTAGGTGGTTTTGAACAAAAAGCGCCAGGAGCGTACAGAAAAACCCCGGATTAAATTTACGGGAAAAACGGGTGCCCCCCGCATCGACGTAGCCCGCCGCCCAGGTGACGTCGATCAACCGCCACTGCCCCGCAATTTTAACGGCGTTCCAGTCCCACCACCTCACACATCGCCTGGTACAATTGGCTGTAATCACCACAGATGCCCCGCTTGCGCCGCATGGTTTTTAGGGCCTGTTCCTCCCGCCGGAGCTTTATCTTGACCTGGAAATCTTCCTCGTCACGGGCCGCAATCACCAAGTCCCGCCGCTCGTGAAATTTCCGACAGTCGTAGCGTACGTTTTGAGCAATCCAAGTAAACAAAACGCGGGCCTTTTCCAACTCTCCCCGTAGGGTACGGGTGAGCGCAATGGCCAAGGAATCCACCGTTTCGTATTCCGTCGTGGTATGGATCGCCAGGGAGTCTATCCGCTGGAAAGGGGTTTGGGCCAGGCTAGGCTTTCCCGAGAAAAGATAAATCAGCAATAGCGCAAGTAAACGATAATGGGCTAAAGGCATATCGTTTGTTTTTAAATCCAATGTCTACAAGTCCACCCGCTCCCGCTGTCCCCCCCGCCGGAAATACACCGCTACCCGCGGCCGTGCTTCCACCCGAGGCGACACCACCAATTCACCATCCTCCAAAACCACCTCCCCATCCCGTACAAAAATCCGCCAATCTACCGGCTCTAGCGCTACCCTGGCCGCCCTTGCGCCCGCCTCCGGCGACACCATCCCCCGGAAGGCCTGGGCATTCAACCGCGCCGCTGCCCCCAACTCAATCCGCAAACGGCCATCCGCTCGCTCCACCAATTGCACCGCAGACTCCCCTCCCCCTTTTGCCACCAGCAAACCCTCCACCGGCGCCAGTTGCATCGGCTTGCGGTCGTAAAAAGTGGCGTCGATGTAACGGGCGTGTTCCACCAAGTCGACCTCCCCCCGATCGGCATTGCTCAACACCATCACGACATTGCCCCGGGCAAACAAAAGCGTCTGCAAACGGGGACCCGCGAAGGCCACGTCGCCCAGTCCCGACACCCGCTGGTAAGGGACGGCCAGGTGGGCATTGGCCATCAGGCGAATCAAAAGTTCGTGCGCTTCCCGTAGCGAATTGGTTTCGTACTTGGTCATCTTGATCGCCCGCAGCTGGGGCAGCCCGGCCGGTCGCCACAGCTTATCGATCACCACGGGGCGTTCGGTGGCATCCTTGGTGTCGCTTTCGTACTGTGCCCGCCAGGCCGGCAGTGAGCCGTCGGGGATGGCGTGGTTAAAGACGAACAGGCTCTCTTCCAATTCGTTGTGTTCGCACCAATCAGTAAAACCCAACTGTTCTTTCAACAATTCACAGCGGCTATCGTCAAAGGGCAGGGCCGATTGCCGGAGTGGGATGGAGTTGACCAGGGTCGGTGCGTAGAGGGGGCGCTGCTGCCGATCCCCGGGTTGGGGATTACACAGCAGAACGTCTGTCGGAAAAGCCAAACGATCGCGGTACAGCCCCTCTCCGGGGAGGCCAAACCGCAGGTCGGTGGGGATGAGGGGAAGGTGGGGCGCAAAGGTCGGACTCGCGTCGCCGTCGATCGCCAGACAGGCATCGTAGACCTCATCGTTGACCGTACAATTGTCCGACCAGGCTACCTCGTGGTAGGAAAAACCCACCACCCCACAGGGCAGGTCCCACAAAAAGCTACCGATGGCTAAGATCGGATTGATGCGAAAGTAGTTGACCCCCTGGGTGTACATTTTTGACTGCCACAGATTAGCCCCCAAAACGTTGGCGAAGGTACTCACGATACAGGCACAATCCGTACAGATCACAAAACGGTTGACCAGACCACTCCGGAGGTGCCACAAAAAGGCGGTACAGTCAAAATAGGAATCGCCAATGATGTTGAGGGGAATGACGTAGGCGGGGAGGAAATTGACACAGTTGTACTCGATCAGTTCCGGCCCCAGGTTGTACACCGTTTCCGTCACCCGTGCCGCGGCCTGGGACGTCGTTTGGGCACCGCTGGCCCACTGCGCCGCGTAATCCAGTACCTCCGTCCAGGGCCAGTGTACGGGATCCGCCGGGCTTTGGGTCCAGGGACCACGGGGCAGGTCCAGGATGGTGTAAATTTTGTGCAGCGTCACTTCAAACGTTTGCCAGAGGGGATTCTCCGCCGTCCGGTATTGCCAGTGCCAAATCACCTGGCTGATGCCCACCCCCCGGGTGACGAGCAGGAGGTTGATCAAGTCAAAGTTCTCGGCGACAGAAACACCCAGCGCATCAAATTGCACGGGCCGGGCCAGCACCTCACCCAGTACGTTGAGGTGATCCGGCCCGATTGGATTGGGCGGGGGCGCTAGGGCCCGGATCTCCACTGCTCGCCCCCGAAATTGGGCCAGGTTGGTGGAAAAGCGCGCCCGAATGCGTACGGGAATATTGCGATTGGCTTGGGTGAGGTACACCGCAGCGGTATCGTCGTAAAGGTTCAGTCGGTCCGCCGACCACTCCGGGACCGGTATGACTTCCGTGGCGTTTTTACGGGCGCGAATGGCCTGTCCAACGACACCGTTGGAGAGACCGGAAAATTGGATGCTTTGAACTTTCATGAAGGCACGGGGGCTAACTAAAAGTCCTGGTCTTCCATCGATTGCCGCAGACTCAAGGGGCGCATATCAATCCACACCGACTCGATGTGGGCCAGGCAAACCTCCCGCGAACCCTCGACCGCCAATTTGGTCCAGCCCCCGGGCAAGGCCTTGCTCGAAGGCCAGATCGAATATTGCTCTTCGTGATTTTTTACTACGGTATAAGTCTGATCGTCTTGCATAATATTTAGTTTTAAGAGTTTTGGTGTCGTTGAATAAAGGGGGTAAAATAGTCGATGAGTAGCTTGGGAGTGGCATCGAGGTAAAAGTGATCTCCCTCAAAAAGCTGCCAGTCGAAAACCCCCTCCGTATGCTCCGACCAGGCGTACAAGTCGCTACTGCTGACCTCCCGATCCGACCGTCCGCCACAGGCGAGGATGGGCAAATCGATGGGGGCGTTTTGCTCGTAATGGTAGTTTTCGTACAGGGTAAAATCCGCCCGGAGCACGGGCAGAAACACCTGCATCAACAGCTCGTTTTGCAGCACTGCCTCCGGGGTACCGCCCAGCTGTCGGATCGCCTCGATAAAGGCCGCGTCGGGCAAGCCGTTGATCTGCTCCGGGTGACGATTGAGGTGGGGCGCTTTGCTTCCCGACACGATCAGGCGAAGCGGTAGCGGGAGGCCCTGCCGCCGCAATTCCAAGATCAGCTCGTAAGCCACTAGTGCCCCCAAGCTGTGCCCAAAAAAGGCGTAGGGCAGATCGGGCCGGTGGCGCCAAACCTTAGCCAGGGATTTGACCAAGGGGCGCATCTGCGTAAAAGCGGGCTCTTTGATCCGTCGCTCCCGACCGGGCAGTTGGACCCCCACCAGCTGGATGGCGGGATCGATCGCATCGGCCCATTTCTTGTACAGACTCGGACCCGCTCCTCCGTAGGGAAAGCAGTAGAGTTGCAGCTGAGGCGCGTCGCAAGCCTTGAGGGGCAATAACCACATGAGTTAAAAGTCTTCGTCGTCCAAATCGACCCGGTAATCCGAGCGCGATACCCGCCGGATATTTTGCGCATCGCCAATGGACTGGTCTTCGTCCGCCTTGAGCTCCCCCGTTTCGTCCACCCCTCCCAAACGCTGGGCGACGCGTTCGACCGTCGGTTCCTCAAAGAAGTCCTGAATGCTGATTTCGCGGCCAAAGGTATCGCGCATCCGCGAAATCAGTTGAATCGCCAGCAGCGAATGCCCCCCGAGTTCCAGGAAATTGTCCCGGACCCCAATCGGAGCGATTCCCAGCAGCTCCTGCCAAATATAAGCCATTTTTTCCTCCTTCGAATCGCGGGGCGCCAGGTAATCGGTACTCAAATCCGGTCGTTGGTGACGGGCCGTCGAGCTTTCCGTTTTCGTGGGCGTAGGCGCTGGTGCTATGGGTGCCTCGGGTTCCGCCGCGTCGGGATGGTGTACAAAGCGCTGGTGCAAATTGGTGGTCGACGTGGCAATTTGGGGCAGGGTACTCGACAAGAGCAGCTCAAACAATTGCATGCCCTCCACGTTGCGAATCCCCCGCTTCAAGCCCTCGGCCTGCCACTGCTTCATGTTGTCGGGCACCTCAGTTTCCACCGCCATGCCCACCTCGCCCCAGGTATCCCAGTTGATCGACAGGTAATAGGTCGATTTGGAACCTTGGGCCAACTGGTGGGCAAAAGCATCCTGGAAGGAATTGGCTGCGCAGTAGTCAATTTGCCCCATGCCCCCCAGTATGGCGCTCAGGGAAGAGCAGAGGATGAAGAAGTCCAGTTCCTCCCCACCAAACACCTCGTGCAGGGTCAGGGTACCATCCACCTTGGGGGCGAATACCCGTTGGGCCTCTTCCTCCGTCTTCAGTGAAAGGATGCCTCCACCGGCCACTCCCGCCGAGTGTACGATCCCGTGTAACCGACCAAAGTTTTCCGCCACCTTGGCCTTCAACTTTTGGAGGGCCCGCTCGTCCGTAATATCGATTGCCGCCGTCAGGACCTCCGCCCCGAAAGCCTCCATGTCCTGGATCAGATTGATCTTCCGGCTGCTGCGGTCGCCCCTTTGGCCCTCTTGCTGGGCCAGGTATGCCGCCCATTCCGAACGGGGGGGCAGCGGGGTACGGTTGAGCAAAATCAATTTGGCGCGGTACTTATAAGCCAAAAACTTGGCGATGATGGAGCCAATACCGCCCAGCCCTCCCGTCAGCAAATACACTCCCCCCGGCCGAAAGCGCAACTTGAGCTGGTTGATCGCCTCCACCTTGGTCCGCTCGTAGCCCAACTTCCACTGCTGATCGTCGCGCCAGGCCGTCACCTCCTGAGCCTCGGCCGGACTCCCCTCCCTACCACCGAGAATATTACCAATGATACCGGGCTCCAAACTGGCCCCGTTGAGGTCGATGTTTTGAAAAGTAAAGTTGGGCAATTCCTGCTGGATGACCCGGCCCGCTCCCACCGCCAAGGCCTGTGCTGAAGCCGGCTGATCGCTGTCCTTGAGGGCGTACAATTCTCGGGTAAATACTCGGATGGCACACTGCGCCTCGGGCTGTAGCTTGGCGTAAGCCTGCGAGAAAAATAGGAGGCTGTAAAAACCCGCGTACTTGATGCCCTTGGCCTTTTTGGCACTGGGCACCACGCGGTGGGCGATGTTCCAAAAGTGCAGCAGAACCTCCGGTAAACGCCGTTCGGTTTGCAGCTGCGTCAGTAGCTTTTCGTAATCGCCTTTCTTCCGGGGGTTGACCTTAAAGGTATTGGGCTGGGGCTGGGCAAAGGACCGACCCGCGCGTACCACGATCAGATCGACTCCCGGGCGTTCGCTCAGGTAATCCACAAAGGGCTGTCCGTAGCCCTGCTTGTCCAAAAAGACCACGAAACGTTCCTGGGGCAGGTGCAAGGTCTCCGGTGTCGCAACCCTGGCGTAGGGCTGCACCACTTCCCATTTGGGCACGTAAAACCATTCGCTCATGTCCTTCTTCCGCGCCGGTCCCGCTGCCTCCGTAACCTGGGGAGGACTGATCCAAAAGCGCTTCCGCTCGAAGGGATAGGTGGGTAGGGATAGACGGCCGCGTTTTTCTTCGCCGTAGTAGCCCGACCAGTCTACGGGCAGTCCGTGTAGCCACAAGCTCCCCAGCGTCTGGACCATGGTCCGACTGGCGCTGCTGCGATCCTTGGGGTGGGGCGTAGAGGCTAGGACGTGCTGATCCGCCGCTTCCAAGATGGACTGCGTCAGTCGTTGGAGGGTCGTCCCCGGTCCGATCTCCAGAAATAGGCTGCCCGTCTGCTCGTTGAGCGTTTCGATGTTTTCAAAAAAGCGAACGGGCTGTCGCAAATGCCGCGCCCAATAATTCGGATTCATCGCTTCCTCTTCTTGAATCCAGGTCCCACTGGTATTGGAAACAAAGGGAATCCGTGGAGGATGGGCCTCGTACTGGCCAATGATGTCGGCAAAGGGGCCGACGATGGGGTCAAACATTTGGGAGTGAAAAGCGTGAGAAGTTTGCAGCCGCTGGCATTTTAGCCCCCGGGCGAGCAGGCCTTCCTCCAGCGCCGCGATGTCCGCCAGCGAGCCCGACACGACGGTTTGCTGCGGGCTATTCAGGACGCTGACCGAAATTCCAGCCGGTAAGGAGGACAGTACTTCGCGTTCGGCCAAGGGGATACTCAACATCCCTCCTGGCTCCACCGACTGCATCAAGCGCCCCCGCTCCACCACAATTTTCAAGCTGTCTTCCAGCGAAAAGACCCCCGCTACACAAGCCGCCACGTATTCGCCGATGCTGTGCCCCACCATGGCGCTGGGCCGGAAGCCCCAGGCCAGCCACACTTGGGCCAGCGCGTACTCCACCACAAAGAGCGCGACCTGGGTATTGGCCGTTTGCCGCAGGGCCTCCTGCGCGGCGGCCTCCGCTCCCTCCGCCGGGTAGATCAGGGCTAGGATATCCAAGCCACTGTAGGCCCGGACCAATTCATTACAGCGGTCCATCTCGGCCCGAAACAGCGGCTGGCTCGTGTACAGCGCACGGGCCATATTGACGTACTGGCTACCCTGCCCCGAAAACATAAATACCACCGGCCGCTCCGCCCCTTCTTCCTCCACCCGTTGTACGATTCCCCCGGGGCTGCGCCGTAGCTTTTCCGCCGCTTCGGCCGCCGTCGTGGATTCCAACAGCCTAAAAGTACGGTAACGAAAATCACGGCGGCCCACCTGCAAGGTGTAAGCCACGTCCGCCAAATCCAAGTCGGGACTTTCTTCCCAAAACTGCCGGTGTCGCTCCACCAACTGCTCCAGGGCCGACTCCGTTCGCGCCGAAAAGGGAAACAACAACCAATCCTGCTGGCCATCCCGGGCCTGGCGTTTGGGGGCTTCCTCCAGGATCACGTGGGCATTGGTACCCCCGATACCAAAGGAACTGATGCCCGCAATCCGCGGTCGATCACCGGGCTCCCAATCGCGGAGTCGATCCACGACGTAAAAGGGGCTGTGGTGGAAGTCGATATTGGGGTTGGGCGTCTCGAAGTGTAGGCTGGGGGGCAACTGCCTGTTTTTGAGGGCCAGCACCACTTTCATAAAACCACCTACCCCGGCTGCGGAGTTCATGTGCCCCAAATTGGTCTTGACCGAACCGATGCCGCAGTAGTTCGTCTTGGTGGTCCCACCGCGGAAAGCCTCGGTCAGGGCCCGAACCTCGATGGGATCACCCAGGGGAGTGGCGGTACCGTGGGCCTCGACGTAGGTGATGTCGCCGGGGTCGACCTCGGCCATGGCCTGGGCCATCGCGATCACCTCGGATTGCCCCTCCACACTCGGTGCCGTGTAGCCCACCTTGAGCGCCCCGTCGTTGTTGAGCGCAAAACCCCGTACGATGGCCTGAATCTCATCACCGTCCGCCAGTGCTTCCTCCAGGCGTTTGAGCACCACCATTCCCGCACCACTACCCCCGATGGTTCCCTGCCCGCGGGCATCAAAAGCACGACAGTAACCATCCGGTGAGGCGATGCCTCCCTCCTGGTAGACGTAGCCCACCTTTTGGGTCAGCGCAATGGCCGTTCCTCCCGCCAGGGCAATGTCGCACTGGTAGCTCAACAGGCTTTGGCAAGCCATGGAGATGGCGACGAGCGAGGTAGAGCAAGTCGTTTGTACCGTCACGGCGGGTCCGTTGAGATTCAGCTTGTAAGCGACCCGCGTCGTGACGTGGTCCTTATCGTTGGCCAGATTGACCTGAAACAAGCCCACCGATTCCATGATCTCGCGATTGGAATACACGTTGAACAGGTACTGGCTCATGTCACTCCCCGCAAAGACGCCGATCACCTCTTCCGACTTCTCGGGAATATAAGCGGAGCTCTCTAGTGCTTCCCAAGCGCATTCCAGAAAGATGCGATGGTGGGGATCGAGGTTGTCGGCGGCGCGGGGGAAGTAGCCAAAAAAATCGGCATCAAAAATATCAATGTCGTCGAGC
>CALCCH010000606.1 GCA_937899855.1 uncultured Saprospirales bacterium
GGCAATCCCGCCCGACTCTGGGGGCGGTCCCGCCCCACCACCCCCCGGCCCCGACGTCTGCCTCCCACCGTACCTTCCAACCAAGCCACTGCGTAATGCTCCGCTTCCGCCAAGTACCGCATCGTCTCAGCCAGGTTGCCGCTGCGGAGGCTTTCCACCTCCAGATAACTCGTCTCAATCGGTCGTACCCGCAAGTTCGCCGCCAGGATCACTCCCGTCAGTCCCAAGCCCCCAATGGTCGCGTAAAAGTCTTCGGCCGCTCGCTCGGACGAACAATCGACGATACTGCCATCCGCCTTTAGCAACCGGATACTCCTCAACCAGGCCCCCAGCGCCGCCCGCCGGCGGTGGTCCTTACCGTGGGCATTGGCCGCGATGGCCCCTCCCAGACTGATGTACTGACTGCCGGGTAGCACGGGCAAACAAAAGCCCCGGGGGATGAGAAAATCCAACAGTTCGCCCAGGGTACAACCCGCTTCGGCACGCAGCAGCTCCCGCTCGGTATCCAAGTGATGGATGCGCTGTAGAGAGCGGGTGGCGAGTACCTGGGTCTGTAACGAGCTATCGCCGTTGCAACACCCGTTGCCCCGCGCAATCAAACGCTCCGTTCGCCGCACCACCGCCTGAGCCATGGCTTCCCCTTCGCAGGAGTGGACCCGGGCCGTTATCCGGGGGTAGCCCCCCCAATTACTGAGTTCAAGCGTTTCCATATATCAGACTGGCAAAAGCAAGCATCCAGGCGAGCAGGACCAATTGTAGAAAACGGTCTTTCCACAAGATGACCGTGGGATCTCCCGAGTGCGCGTCCACAAAGATAAGCTGGAGATAGCGGACTAGGCCCAGAAATACAAAAAAGGCGGTGTAATAAATCCGATCGCTACCCAAACGGGCGACGGTGGCGGGATCGATGCAGTAGAGCAGGTAAGCCAGCAACGTCAGCCCAAAGCCGATGCCAGTGGCCACCGTGTAGCGCCATACGCCAGCGGGGGATTCGGTGCTCGACCGGAGCAGGGCATCGTTGCGTCGCTTGGCCCAGGCGAGGGAGACGCTAAGGAGAAAAACGACGGTGATCATCCAATTGGAAATGGGAATGTCCACTTCGGCACCGCCGGCCAGAATCCGCAGCAAGAAGCCCAATGCGATACAGGATACGTCGAAGAGGGGCCAGTGCTTGAGTTGGAGTGAGTAGGCCAGGTTGAGAAGGAGGTAGGCCCCCAGGTAGGGTGCGCTACGGGGCAGCTGATAGGCCAGTACGGCAGTGAGGAAGAGGAGGAATCCCAGCACCAGTGCGGCCCGGCGGGGAGCAACGGCCCCGCTGGCGAGGGGGCGGTAGCGCTTGCGGGGATGTTGGCGATCGGCCTCGCGATCCATCCAGTCGTTGAAGATGTAAACGCTGGAGGCGGCACTACAGAAGGCCAAAACGAGTAGCCACAGCCCCAAATCGGTTACGGCCGACCAACGGGCGGAGAAAAAAGCGGGGCTCAGGACGAAGGCATTCTTGATCCAGTGTCGGCCCCGAATGAGGGTCCAGAGTGTGTGCATGTCGGCTGGATGTAAAAGCTGAGGTCGCGATTCAGCAATCTAGTGATAAATTTCGGGAAATTCCTTAATTTTAATTTCTTTACGCCTATGAAGGTCCTGTTTACCCACGCTTACTTTATGAACGACGACCCCAAGGAGCAAAAGGTCAATAAGCCTTATCCGCCCCTGGGATTGCTCTACTTGAGCGCCTGGTTGGACCAACACGGCTACGACAATGAGGTCTACGACAGCACCTTTTCCAACCGCCAGCACCAGCGCGACTACATCCAACAGTTCCAGCCCGACGTCATCGCCATCTATACCAATCTGATGACCAAGCTGGCCGTCATCGAGCTGGTCCGCGAATTGCGGGCGCAGCCCCAACTGGCGGGTTGTACCATCGTACTGGGTGGACCGGACGTGACCTACAACATCGAAAATTACCTCGCCACCGGTGCCGATGTTTTGATTATTGGCGAGGGAGAACAGAGCATGTTGGAAGTGGTACAAGCCGCCGAGCGTGGTTTGGCGCCCCATTTTGGCCACATTCCCGGCCTCGCCTACCGCGACGACCAGGGGCATATCATCCGAACGGTGAAGCGCGGCCACCTGCGTCAAATCGACGATTTGCCCTTCCCCAACCGCCACAAAATCGACCTGGATCAATACCTCCGCCTGTGGAAAAAACACCACGGCCGCAGCTCCATCTCCCTCAGCACCCAGCGGGGCTGCCCCTACACCTGCCGCTGGTGCAGCACGGCGGTCTACGGCCAGTCCTACCGACGGCGCAGCCCGGCCCTGGTGGTGGAGGAGATGATCCAACTGCGACAACGCTACGACTTTGACCAAATCTGGTTTGTCGACGACGTCTTTACCGTCAGCCACAAGTGGCTGGCTCAATTTCGGGACGAGATTCAGCGGCGGCGGGTCGACCTGCCCTTCGAATGCATCACCCGAGCCGATCGCCTGACCGAGGAGGTGGTGGAGATGCTGGCCGAAGCGGGTTGCTTTCGGGTGTGGATTGGGGCGGAAAGTGGTTCGCAACGCATCATCGACGCCATGGACCGGCGGGTCAAGGCGGAGCGCGTGCAGGACATGATTATCGCGGCCCGTCAGCGGGGCATCGAGACCGGCACCTTCATCATGCTGGGCTACCCCGGAGAGACCGAGGCCGACATCGCCACCACCCTGGCGCACCTCTGCCGGGCCAACCCGGATTGGTTTACCATCACGGTGGCCTACCCCATTCGGGGCACCAGCCTTTTCCACGACATCGAAGACCGCCTCACCAAGGATCCCGACTGGTTCAGCAGTACCGATCGCGATCTGGATTTCGCCCGGACCTATCCGCGGCCCTACTACGATTTTGCCGTCCGTTGGGTGGTCAACGGCGTCCACCTCCACAAGCAAAGCCTCAAAGGGCAAGCCTTCCGCCCCACTGCGCTCAAACTTCGCCTCAAGATCGCCGCCGCCCGACTGGGCATGTGGTGGTTCCGCATTACCGCTCCTAAAGAACCGGCCCATGGAATTCCTAGCAAGCTACCCCCAGCGTGAGAATCTGTACTTCCTGACGCCCGCGACGGATCGCTTTGAGGCCTTGTACCTACAAGTGCGCGAACGCGAAGGCCGCCTCTACCCCGACGAGCTGGTTCGCCAATTGCCCCAACTGCCGACCCAACACCCGCACCACCGGGAATGGCACCTCCGCCGCTGGAATACCCAGCGCCTGCTCGACCGCTTGGCCACCGAGGGGCCGAAGCGGCTGCTCGACTTGGGCTGCGGCAATGGCTGGCTGAGCCACCAACTGGCGGCGCGCACCGGCGCCAGCGTCCTGGGGGTCGACGTCAATGCCCACGAGTTGCGGCAAGCCGCTCGACTCTTTCGAAGCGACCGCTGCCAATTTGCCTACGGCGATATTTTCGAAGCCCACTGGCCCACCGACTACTTCGACGTGATCGTACTCGACAGTTGCCTCCAGTATTTTCCCGATCTCGATCGCCTGATCCCCCGCTTGCGGGCCTTGCTCGGGGACGGCGGACGCATCCACATCCTCGACAGTCCGATCTACCACGCCGCGGGCCTGCCCGCCGCCCGCCAACGCAGCCGAGCGTATTACCAGGCGCAGGAAGTCGACGAAATGACGCAGCATTATTTTCACCACACCTGGGAGGCCCTAGCTCCCTACCAAGCCGAAGTCCTCCACCAGCCCGAGTCCTGGACCGCCAAACTCAGTCGCCGCCTCCGGGGAAGGGGGACGCCTTTCCCCTGGCTCTTGATCAAAGACCAAGCATGAACGAACGACGCGATCAAATCCGTCGCTGGCTTTGGTACACCGAAGCGAGCCTGTTGCTCGGCTGTCTGGCGATCTACGGCATCGATTACTGGCGGGGCGATGGCGATGGCATCATCGAACAATTTCGACTCAACCCGGTCGAGCTCTTGTTTTGGGGACAGGTCTTTTTGCTGCCCCTTCTGGGGATGACCAGTCGTCGGGAAAGCTGGGTCAACGGGAGCTTGCTATTGCTCACCACGATCCTCTTGCTCCTAGTGCTGGAGCGGGCACTGCGCTACCTTCCGGGGACCCATCACTCCGGCAACCGTCTGGAAAATCAGAGTGGGGGGGCACTCTTCTCGCGTTACGATACCGTTTATTTCAAGAATTACCTACCCCAGCGCCACTTTCTCACCCACGTGCAGGAAGCGGGCTTCGAGGCGACCATTGAAAATCGCATCAACAGTCGGGGCATCCGGGGCCCGGAGATCGGGCCCAAGCCGGCGGGAACAAAACGGTCCTTGCTCCTGGGCGATTCCTTTTTACAGGCCGACGAAGTGGCTTTTGAGCAGACCATCGGTCAGCAGTTGGAGCGAATGTGGGGCGATTCCCAACGGGTCATCCAACACGGCAATCCCAGTTGGTCGCCCCTACTGGAACTCAATTGGCTGCTCCGGCAGGGACCCAGCCTTGCACTCGATCGGGTGGTAGTCTTTTTGCACTACAATGATTTTTTTCCCGGTCGCTGGGTCGGTGATGAGGGCTACACCCCTTTTGCGCGTTTTGACGAGGCGGGGAATCCCCGCGGTTTTGTATTTGACCCGGACGTGAGCGCGCAAAAGCGATCGGCCTACGGACGGTTTGTCGAGTCTTGGCAGCAATGGGCTATTTGGCAACGCTATTACGCTTGGCAAAAACGTCGGGGTCTGCTCCAGCGCATTCCCCGTACCGCGGGCGATCACTTGCTGCGGATGCCCCCGGAGGCCTTTGATCAAGCCCAGTCCGTTTCTTCTTTCGACCAACAACTCCAGGAAGCCAAGCTTTGGGGCCTGCTCGCCACGAGTCGGGACACCGCCATTTGGGATGCCGACACGCGCCAGCGCCTGGCCCTGTCCGAACGATACCTCGCACGGATGGCCGATTGGCTGGCGGCACGGGACATCGATTTTTACCTGGTCCTCATTCCTTTTCCTTGGCAGTTGGCGGCCGCCACTTCGCCCCAAAAGGCCTATTACGGCTGGGAGGGGATCCGTCTTCCCCGGGGAGGCCTGGCGGATCACCTACGGCATTTTGCACAGTTGCGGGACCTCCCTTTTTTGGAGCTCTACCCCACCTTTGCCGCGGCCCCAAAACCGGCCGACGATCCGCTGTATTTCCCTCAGGATGGCCACTGGACCGAGCGGGGACACCGGTTGGCAGCCGAGACGCTTTACCCATTCCTGTCCATCCCACCACCAACGCCGCCCCAGGATGAATAAGCCGACTTTTATCGGACTGGCCGCAATGCTCCTCGCCGCTCGCTTTTTCCACTTCGGCAGCACCATCGACCTGCCCCACGACTGGCGGCAATGTGATACGGCCTACTACATTTGGGATTTTTACCACCATGGAATCAACCCGCTCGAACCCGCGGTGTGTTGGATGGGAGGCTACGAAAGGGTGATCCTGGAGTTTCCCCTGCCCGAGGCCGCAGTGGCCCTACTTTACCAGCTGACCGGGGCATCCATCCCGGTGGCCCGTTTGTTTTTTCTGGCCTGCTTTGCCGGAGCGGTTTTTTACTTTTACCGAATTGTAAAATTACTTTGGGGGGAAAAGCTGGCGCAATGGGCCAGCCTGATCTCCCTCAGCCTGCCGCTGGCCTGGTACTATTCCCGGGCGATCCACATCGACTTTTCCGCCATCGCCGCCGCCCACGCTATGCTGTTCTACTATTTGCGGGGCGTAGGCGAGCGCCGGAATGTGGATCTGGTCAAGGCGGTTTTGGCCGCCACCCTCGCTTTCCTCATCAAAGTGCCCTACGCCTTTTACCTGGCCCTACCCATGTTGGTGTTTACTTGGTATGCGGGGGCCCTCCGTTGGGTCTTGCTCCGCTCTTGGTGGTGGCTCTTGCCCCTGGGCACTTTTGCGTTTTGGCAGCAGTACGTCCATGCGGTGAATAGCGCGGCGCCGGACTGGGATTTCCTCCCGCACTACCGCAAGTTCGACGACAACGCAGCTTGGTATTTTGGGTACTGGTCGCGACGCCTACAGTGGGTGCCGTGGAAAATCCTTCTGAAGCGATCGGTATTGGAAGCGGCCGGACCGGGGACGCTCCTCCTGCTGGTCCTAGGCCTCCGCAAGCGCATTCCCCGGGCACCGCTTTTCTGGTCTTGGGTGCTCGGGGTAGTGGTTTACGTACTGATTTTCTTCAATCTCAACATCATCCACAACTATTATCAGCTCCCTCTCCTCGCCCC
The DNA here is from genome assembly GCA_937899855.1 of uncultured Saprospirales bacterium. Taxonomy (GTDB): domain Bacteria; phylum Bacteroidota; class Bacteroidia; order Chitinophagales; family Saprospiraceae; genus CALLVY01. The sequence goes on from CALCCH010000606.1 coordinate 6,250, forward strand.
GATCGCCATCCTTGGGGCCTGGGGCCTGACGCAATGGTCGGCAAGCATCCCAAAGCTGGTCCCGTTGGCCCTGGGTCTGGGGCTCGTCTTCAATATCACTTTTGCAGAACGGGAATATTTCACCCGGGTACCGGACCTGATCGAAATCGGGTGGCTGATCCAGCAGCAGACACAGGAGGAGGATTTGGTGGTGGTCAGCTATGGCAAGATGGATTGTCGCAATCCGCGGGTCCTGTACCGGGCGCGGCGGCGGGGCTGGTCGCTGGAGGTAGCGGGCCTACAGCGGGAAGTGCTGGAACGGCTACGCCGGGAAGAGGGCGCGCGGGTCTGGGCTTACGTGGGAACGGCCTTACCCGCGGCCGTGGGAAGCTGGGGCTTGCCGGAAGCGCAGGTTTTTAAGCTGGAAAATTCGGCGGAAAGCTTATTTTTATTTTCCCTTGCGGATTGGAACCATGAATAAAGCCCCCAGCCCTCGTCATATCGTTTGGATCAGCCCCGGCTTTGCGGCCGACGAGTCGGACAGCCAGTGTATCCCCCCTCTCCAACTTCTCGCTCGCGAATTGGCCGATGGTGATGAGGTGCATTTGCGCATCGTCAGCCTCCACTACCCCCAGCGTCGGACAGCCTACTCCTGGCACGGCCTGCGGGTTTACCCCTGCTACTGCCCCCCCCCGCAGGCCCGCAGGCGCATAAGGGCCACCGAGCTACGCGACCAGCACCAATTGCAACGCGAAGCCCCCAACGACCAGCACCACAGCATGTGGCAGAGCGATGCGGCCCTCCTGGGCCACCTGGCCGCGGGCTGGCTCCGCCGCCCCCATTGGGTGACACTCATGGGCCAGGACGCCCGCCCCAGCAACCGCTACCTCCGTCTCCTCCCTACCCAACGGATGCGGACGATCGCCCTTTCCCCCTTTCACGCCATCACCTGGGAGCAAAGCACGGGGCGTGCCCCCCAGCGACTCATTCCCTGGGGCATTGCGCCCCCAGACTTGGGCGACGGGCCCCGGATCCGCGACGTCGACGTGCTGGGGGTAGGCAATTTGATTCCGCTAAAAGATTTTGCCCTCTGGATCGATTTGGTGGCGGAGATGGCCAGGGCGGGACGGATACGGCGCGCCGTATTGATTGGTGGGGGCCCGGAGGCGGGAAGGCTACGGAAGCGGATCGAGCGGTGGGGGATGTCGGAAGTGATTCAGCTGACCGGCCCCCTGCCCCGGACGGAGGTGCTGGCCTGGATGCAGCGGAGTCGGGTGCTCTTGCACCCGTCGACCTACGAGTCCTTTGGCTTTGTGCTGGTGGAGGCGCTGGCCTTGGGCCTGGCGGTGGTGTCGCGGCCGGTGGGCATTGCACGGGCGGGAGAGCGCTGGTGGCTAGGAGCGGACCGGCAGTCCCTGGCAAAGGCCCTGGTGGTGGCTTTGGCGGGGGAAGGTTTTGCGGAGGGGCAGATTCCCCATCCGCTAGCGGCCACTAAAGCGGCCTATTTGGACTTGTGGCGCGATCAATTGATCGACAAAAACCATTTTTTTTGAAATTTTTTCTTCCTGATAATCAGGGACTTAGATCCAATCAAATAGTATAAAAAATTATACGTTTATGGAATTTCTCCGAAAAAGCGTCCATGTAGGGAGTTTTTCTAGTGCTCGAGTAGAGAGAAACTCGTTTTCAGACTACAACCAGCGCTAGAAACGCTGGGTTTGGGTAGCGGAGCTGTGCCTTGGTGCGGTGGCCGCGAAGGGGTGTGCCGTCCTAAAAAAAGTTGACTCTTGTTATTAAATAATATTAAGT
>CALCCH010000607.1 GCA_937899855.1 uncultured Saprospirales bacterium
TAAAAATTACAACATTCAACGGGAAAAGACAACGCCCTTCCACACCATTTCCCAGCACACTCCCAGCGTTTAATCGAACAAGTTGTCGTAGGTATTGCTCCCGCTTCCCTTATTCTCGCGCAGCTCCGGTCGAGCGATGGGGCTGTTGAGGTCCAGGGTTTCTCCGGTGCTGCTCCCGCTGAGTAGCATGAGGGTGCTTTCTTTTTCCCACTTTTCGAGCATCTGCAGTCCTTCTTCTTCGAAAACGCCGTTTTGTAGATCGACCGAATCCATAAAGTTGGCCGACATTTCCATAAAGCGTTCCATTTCGCCCACCTTATTGGCCACGTCGTCGGCGACGGCTTCGAGGGCCTGCTCGAACATGGCGCGTTTGTCGGGATCGCCGGAGATGACGCTCATCGCGCTCTTCATCGCCGAGTGGCTGGCGCGGATGGCCTTGCGCTCCTGCTCCTTCATCTTCACCTGATCGCGTGTATCTTCGAGCAGGATTTCGGAATTGGAGTACATCTTGGTGAGGATGCGGTACATGACCTCCATTTTGTTGTGGAGGGCCTGGTACTTGGCATTGGTATCTTTGAGGCGGGCCGCTTTGCGGGAGGCGAGCATCATTTGCTTGTCGTTGCCCTTGCGCTTGGCTACGCTGGCCAGCTGCATGTTATTGTTCATCTCCTTCTTGTTCTGCTCCATGATGGTGGCGAGCTTGCGCATCTGGCCGCGAATGGCCCCGATCTGCTTGCTCATCTTGCGGAGGTTGTCCTCCAGGCTATCGACGTAGCTCTTGAGGATGCCGATGGGGTCGATATTGACAAAAACACCAGTGATCGAGCGCATCACGCTTTTGTACATGTACCATACGAGGTTGCGCATCTTGGGATCGAGGACCATGTACACGATGGCGGCGAGTACGAGTAGGGTAACTACGACGCCCACGGTTTGGCCCAGGAAGGCCAAGATGGCGGCCATGTTGGTAAAAAGCAGGTAGCCCGCACCGCCGAGGACGGCGGCCATATAAAGCGCTCCGTTAACGCCTTCGGGGCGTTGCCAAAAGGATTTCTGCTTAAAATTATTGGGATTGATTGGATTTACATCTGACATTGTGAAGCTGCTTGTTTTGTTCTTTCTTAAAATTACAAATACTTATTGATGTTTTCGATGTCTTTATCGATCTGATTGAGGATACTTTGGTGGGCATATTCAAAATCATTGCGCGTCTTCTCAATTTTCTCCCGCGCTTGGTTGATCTCGGCATCGGCATTATCGACGGTGTGTTGGAACCGGGCGATTTGCTCTTGCAACTGGGCGATCTTTTCCTTGTGGACGTTGATTTGTTGTTTCAGCTTTTCCACTTCCTGCTTTTTATCCCCGACCCGCTGTTGAATTTGTTTTTGCATCGCCTGGGCAAATTGTTGGTGCTCCTTGCTGAGTACGTTTTTGTAGTGCCCGGCGGTCTCGAGTAGTTTGTGCTTGGTCAGGCCCACCGTAGCCGCCGTGGTGTAGGCGGATTTGAAGGCGGTGGCCTCATCCATTTGGAGCTCTTCCAGGGCGGCGAGGGCCTGCTTAAACTCGATGTAATCAAAGCCGGGCAGGTTGTTGCGCTCCAGGGCCTTGGTGAGAAAATCCACGCTTTTCTCGTCGAGTCCGTGCGTATTCCCAAACACTTTTTTCAGATCTTTCTGCATGCTGTAGATTGCTTTTTGTTTTTCGTGAACGTGAGGTATGATGGAGTTAAAGATTGAATCGATAGCTGACGATTCCGCATTGTTCCGTAACGGCGTTGGGGTCAAAACGGAGGAGGGCGGCGTTTTCTAGGGCTAGCGAAATCAAGCTGGAGTCAAAAGTGGTGGAGCCCCGTTGGGTGTATTTGGTGGTCGTAACGTCGCCGCTAGAGCTGACGCAAACCTTGATGACCACCACCCCTTTTTTCTGCGTTTTGGTGACGACGGGAGCCTGGTACCGCAGGGTACGGTCGGTCATCTGACAATCGACTCGCAATTGGGTACCCGCTGTCGTGGCGGGCGTGGTGGGGCTCGTCACCGGTTGGGCGGGAATGGCCCGCGCTACTGTTTGGTTGATGGGGGGATTTACCGGAGTGCTACTGCTGGGCGTCGTCGCGTAGCTGCTGGGCCGTTGGGTATTGGTGACCAGGGGCGACTCGATGGGGTAGCTGGGTGCCGAGCGGGCCGTGGCGACCAGGGGCTCGGCTTGGCCACCGCGGGCGGTAAAGCGTTCGGTCTCGGCGTAACTGTTCGGTACGGCAGTCGTTGGACTGGGGCTCACGGCGGCGTTGACTGGGGTGGGGGAGTGGCCTCCGCCCATTTCTTGGTAAACCAATTCTACCAGCGCTGTTTCCAGTAGGCGCAGCTGTCCCTGGCTGAGGCGGGAGCGGTCCCGTTGGTACTGGTCTTGGATGGTGGCCTCCGTCGCCGCATTGGGCAGGCAAAGATAGGTGGCACTGCCCCGTGCGGGGAAAGTGCAGAGCAGGGCCTGGGGCGCCTCCTGTCCATTGCGGTACATGCCCAAAAATTCGAGGGCATTGCTAGCGGTATAGACTTTCCGAAAATAATAACCCTCCTTGGTCGCGTCCAGACCGAGGTCCATTTGGTAGGCGTAGCCCTTACTCAAGTAGCGATATTCTTCGAGGCTGGTTCCGTTTTGGGCCTGGGTGGTGTGGAGGCTGATTAAGGCCAGTAGAAAGAGGAATAATCTCATTACCGTGATTTTAATCGGTTATCAAATTAAGGAAAAATAGGCAAAAAGTAAGCCTTATCGACTGTCTGGGATATTTTTTCGATGAGTACCTGGTTTTGGATCGCATTTAGAGGATTTGGATGGCGCTAAAGCCATTGCCGTTCTTGCGAACCCGAATTTGGGTGCCAATTCGTTCTTTAAGCTCCTTAACGTGTGAGATGACCCCAATTGTTTTACCCGATACCTGTAAATTTTCGAGCGTACTGATGGCCAAATCGAGCGAACTTTCGTCCAGGGTGCCAAATCCCTCGTCGATAAAGAGCGACTGAATCTGGGTATTGCGACCCGCCAGGTCGGATAGTCCGAGGGCCAGGGCCAGACTCACCAAAAAGCTCTCCCCACCGGAGAGGGTGTTCATCGAGCGGCGGTTGTCCGCCTGATAGGTATCGATGATGGCCAGCCCCAAATCCTGATCGCCCTGTTTTTCGATCCAGTAGCGACCGTCGAGCCGCCGCAGGTGCTGATTGGCCAGGGTACACAGCTTTTGGAGGGTCAGCCCCTGGGCGAAGATGCGAAACTTTTTTCCATCCGCCGCCCCAATGAGCTCGTTGAGCGCCGCCCAGCGTCGGTACTCCCGTTCTTGTGCCTCGTACTGGGTCCGCAAGGCTTGGGCCTCCTCCGCCAGGGCCTCCTGCTGCTCCAAGTCCCGCTCCAGCGCCCCGATGCGTTCCAGCAACTGGCGCTGGCGATCCTTCCACTCCGCCTCCCGCCGCCGCAACTCGGTCACCTCCTCCTGTTCCTCCAAACGCTCCTTCAGCGCATCTTGCTCCTGCACCCCATCCCGCAGCGACTGCTCCCGCTGAATTTTTTGCTCCCGCAAACGCTCGCGTTCCGCCTGCAAACGCTCTCCTTCCCCTTCTTCCAAGCGCGCCGCCTGCGCCGCCGCCAGATCTGCCCAACCCAAGTCCTGCAAGGTCGCCTCCAAGGCCTGCTTTTCTGCCGTCCAACGCTGTGATTGCTCCCGCCAGAGGCGGTCCTGAGCCTCGTGCTTTCCCCGTTGGGTGGTCAGTTGGGTGACGGTCTTTTCCAAGTCCGTTCGTTCCTTTTGACGTTGCGCTTCCCACTGCGTCACGGCCTGGCGCCACTTTTCTCGCTCCACCTGGGGATCCGCTTCCCCCAGCAAGCCGCGGCGTTCGGTCACAATCTCCATCGTGGCCTCCCGATCCCGGGCGATTTCCCGCCGCAAGGCCTCGTTGGCCCCCCGTTCCTGCTCCTCCGTTTGTTCCCGAATGCTGATCTGTCCGGCCAGCAACTGGGCCTTTTCCTCCCGTTGCCGCAGCCGGACCTCCTGGTGTTCCCAATCGCTCAGGCGCTGCCGCAACTGCTCAATTTGTGCCCCACCTCGCTGGACTTCGTAACGGATATCGTAAGGCGCCAGTAGCTCGCCCAATTGCGTTTCTGCCTGGCGGTACTGGTCGAGGCGCTCCTCCCGCCGCCGCTGGATAAAAGCGATCCCTTCCCGCCGCCCGTCGACTTGTCGTTGCTGGTCTTTGACCCGCTCGCGCAGGGTGTTGACCGCGTCCGTGGCTCGTTGCAATTGCTCCTGGAGGGCCGCCAGTTTTTTGCGTTGTTGGCGTTTGCTGACCAAGTCGCTTTCGTATTGCTGCAGTTGTCCCCGCAGCTGTCGCTGGCCGATCTGGCCCGCCCCGGGCTGGGACGAGAGCAGGACGACGTCGGCAATGCGGTGCTCGTAGCTTTCAATCTTTTGAACCAAACGTTGGACCTGTCCCCCAATCGCTCGCCCGTCCGTACCGGCGAGGTCTTCGATTTCTTGGCTGGTCCGCTCTTGTTGGAGGAGCAATTGGCGGTAACGCTCCTGGATCGTTTCGTACTGGCCTTGGACTTGCTGGTATTCACGGCGGGCCTCGTCGAGGTAGGGGCGCACCTCGTTTTGACGAAAGGGGTGTTCCGTAGCTTGGCAAAGGGGGCAGGGCGTACCGGGTTGTAGCGCGGCGCGGTCGCGCTCGTAATTCGTGAGGACCTGCTGTTGTTCAAAGATTTGTTGTTTGAACCGGACGCGCTCTTCCAACCGATCGAGGAGTTCCAGCGCGCTCAGGACCTCGCGGTCCAGGCGGGAATGCTGGGTGTGCAGGCTTTCCAAACGCTCTTCGTACTGGACCTGTTCGCGGAGTAGGCTTTGGTATTCGGCGTAAAGCTGGTGGAATTGTACCAGGTTACTCCTTTTATCACTCAGCTCCTCAATCTCCTCGCCCAATCGCTGCAGGACCTGCTCCGGTTGGTGGGTGTAGTGCTCGGGGGCTTTCGCGAGGAAGCGCTTTTCCAGTTCCTGCCAATTTTGCTCGGCTTTTACCAACTGATTTTCGGTGTCCCCAAGGGTTTGTAGGGCCGCTTTCAATTGCTCTTCCTCCGCGGCCAATTCCTTTTTGATGACCTGGCCTTCGGACAGGTGGCCTTCGATGGTACGCTGCCAGGTCTGGAGCTCGTTCAGGTCCTTTTGCAGCTGGGCCGGATCCTGCTGGTCGAGCCTTTTCCGAATGCTCTGGGCTTCCCGTTGTAGGTCCGAAATCTGGGCCTTGGCCTTCTTAATTTCGCCTTGCAGGGCCGCTAGCTGCTGGCTTTGCTCGGCGGCTCGCCGCTCTTTGTCGCGGATGGGCTTTTCCTTTTCCTCGATGCGCAAGTCGAGTTGAATCACTTTTTCAATCACCCGTTCGCTGCTTGCTTGCGATTGGAGGGTTTCTTGGTATTTTGCTTCGCTTTGTTCAATTTGCTGGCGTTGGTACTGCTCCTCGGCTTCCAATTGGCTGATGGCCTGTTGGGCCTTTTGCAGGTCTTCGGCTTGGCGGCGAATTTGTTGCTGACCGTCTTGCAGTTGTTGAAGTGGAGAAAGGAAGGGCAGCAGTTGCAGGTGGCGATCCAGTCGTTCAAAGTCCGCTGCTCTTTGTGTCTGCGTTTGGGCAATTTGCTCCAAATCTGCACGGACTTCGTCCAGGCGTTTTTGCAGGGTCTGGCGCCGTTCCCAGGTTTGGATTTGCTGGCGGATCCGCTGGAGGGATTGTTCCAATTCCTGGCTTTCCTGGCGGTGTTGATTGCGTAGGTTTTGTCGTTCCGCGATGGCTTCCGGGTCGAGTAGGCGCAGACTTTCTCTTTGTTGTCGCAATTGTTCGAGGACTTCCCTCTCCAACTTGTGGCGGCGGTAAGCCCCCTGCGAAAGTTGGGAATAGATTTCCGTTCCCGTAATTCGCTCCAGGAGGTCGCTCCGTTCTTTTTCATTGGCGCGTAGGAAGGCGGCAAAATCACCCTGAGACAAGAGCACCGAACGGGAAAAGCGGTCAAAATCCAAGCCCGAGACGCGTTCGACGGTGGCATCGACCTCGCGGATTTTTTGGGCCAACAAATGAAAATCGGCGGTTTCCTCCCGCCACTCGGCCAATTCGCGGGCCGGTCCCAGAATATTGCCGTCCACCTTTTGGCGGGCCCGCCACAAGCTCCACTTGGCCCGGTAGGTGCCCCCCCGCGCTTCAAACTCCACCTCCGCAAAGCATTCCACGCTGCCGTAGGACAGCACTTCGCGTACCTCCTTATTGCGGTGTACCTTACCGTACAGCGCCAGCGTAATGGCGTCCAGGATGGTGGTTTTACCCGCACCGGTATCCCCCGTAATGGCAAACAGGCCGCTACCGCGCAGGGGCGCCGCCGTGAAGTCGATCAGGTGTTCGCCCCGGAGGGAATTGAGATTTTTGATCCGGACTTTGGTGATTTTCATGGTGCTTCCTCCTCTTGTAACCAGTTTTGCAATTCTTCAAAGGTCCGCTCCAATTCCGCCAGCTCCGTAGGGGCTTGGCCAGCGCTGCTGCACCGCTGGCGAAAAACTTCGCCGGGGGAGAGGTCGTCCAAATCGAGGGTAGCCACTTGCTGGTCCAGGGCCCGGTAGCTCTGATTCGTACGGACCTTGAGCAAGACCAGACGTAGGTCCTCGGCGAAATCACGTAGGTGACCGTCCAGATTGGGGCGGAGCCGATCGGTTTGGACCTGTACTTCCACCCAAGCGGGCAATTCGTCTTCCGAAATTTCGGTATGTAGAGTGCGCAATTTTTCTTCAACCTCCGTCAGCTCGCCACCGATGCGCCGCAATTTCCGGCACTCCCGGACCGCCACCGAACGAACCCCTTCGACCAGTTGTCGGCCTTCGAATTGGATGATTTTAACCACCTTCTGATCGTCCAGTTCGCTAAAACTAAGTGGAATCAGCGAGCCCGAATAGTGGATGCGGTAATCCTGGTTGACGATCTGGGCCCGGTGCAAGTGCCCCAGGGCGATGTAGTCAAAGATACTTGGGAACTCACTGCCATCGATGTTCTCGCGGTTGCCGATGTAGATGTTGTTTTGGTGCTCTCCGGCTTCGGCCCCCTTGGCGAAGAGGTGGCCTGTGGCGATGAGCGGAACACCCCGCTCGGCGTAGGGCAGTACGGCTTCCCCAATGGTACGATAGTGTTGGCGAATGCCCGCCTTGATCCGTTCGATCCGCTCCAGGCTGCTTTCGCCCGCAATGCTCTGGCGAATGTCCTTATCGCGGAGAAAGGGAACGGCGGCGACCACGGCTTCCAGCTGGCCTTCCGCACCGTGGAGCTCGATGATTTCGTCCTCAATGCGCTCGGTAGCCTCGCCGACGACGTGAACGTTGAGGGCCAGGAGAAGTTCGCGGGGGGCGTTGAGCATGGCGGGGGAGTCGTGATTGCCCCCGGTGATGACGATGTGTCGGCAGGAAGTTCCGATCAACTGGGTGAGGAAACGGTAGTACATGCGCCGGGCGTAGTTGGGGGGATTGCCGATGTCAAACACATCACCGGCGACGAGGAGCAGCTCGATTTTTTCGCGACGGATCACGCTCATTAGCCAGTCGAGTGCCCGTTGGTGTTCTACCTGACGTTCGTTGTGGAGGATGCGTTGGCCCAGGTGCCAGTCGGCGGTGTGTAAAACTTTCATGCGATCCAAATTACTCCAAAATGCCCCGATTTTACAATTTTTCGTGGACAAAGTCGAGGGCGCGCCGTTCGGCCCAGGAAACCGAGGTTCGGGGCAGGCAAAAGCCGACGTGACCACCCCGCCGGGGGGCTTCGAGGTAGAGGTAAGGGTGCTGGCGGGCGAGGGCTTCAGGGAAACAGGAGGGGCTGAGGATGGGATCGTTCTGTGCGTTGACCAGGAGGCTGGGCACCCGAATGGGGCCCACAAAGCGGATGGCGGAGCCGGCGCGGTACAACTCGTCGGGGCTGGAAAATCCTTTGATGGGGGCGGAAAAGTGGCGGTCAGAATCGCGCCAGGTGCGCCCCT
>CALCCH010000608.1 GCA_937899855.1 uncultured Saprospirales bacterium
AAAAGGGCTCGCTAATTTTCTTAAGTTAAACGCTTCCCCCCCCATCCCCCTTACCTTTGGGTCATTACAAACGCTTTAAACCATTTGTCATGACCCGATCCACCAGCATTTTTGCCCTCCTCCTCACCGCCATCCTGGCCCTCAGCAGCGCCTGCAACCGTACCGAAGAACTGCCCATCACCCTCAGCGAAAGCGAAGCCGTTGAGATCATCCAAGCCTCCCTCCAAAGCCAGGCCGGCGGGCTCACCACCAATATCGAAGACTTGGTCACCGCACTCCTGGAGGCCGTCGCCAGTGGCGAGTTGTGCGATACCGCCTACCAAGAAAACCTGGAGCAGGACTTCTCGGGCTCCAACTTGGAGGCTTCCTACAATGCCATACTGTCCTACACCCTCCGCTGCAATTCCCTGGGCATCCCCCAATCCGCCGACGCTGGTCTGACGACGAGCTCCCAGTACCAGACCACCCGGATCAGCTCGGACGATAGCGGTAGCTTTAGTGGTACGGTGGATGGGCTGGAACCGGCCCTCAGCACCGTTCAGCTAAATGCGGTTTACCGCCAAGTCGGCAGCCAGGACTTGCGCTTTGCGGAGCAAAAAGACATCAATAGCACCCTGTTTTTAGACCTGCTCAATCTCGACATCCGCAAAACGACTCGGGCCATCGAAGCGGGCGAAGGTACCTTTACCTTTTCCGGCAGCAGCACCGACGAAAGCTTTTCCTACGCGGGCAGCCTCGTCTTTACCGGCAACAATACCGCTACCCTGACGATCAACGGGACGAGCTATCCCCTGGAATGGGATTGACGCTTCCCACCCGACGCCGCTCCATTTTTTTACCATCCAAAAGAACCCGCTCATGTCCGATAGTCCGTCGTACGTTCTCCCACTGCTCCTCAACTTGGTCCGCTATTTCCTCCTCGCGGGGATTCCCTTTTTGATCTTTTACATCCTGTTTCCCCGGGCCTTTTCCAACAATAAGATCCAGGCCCGACTGGCCAAGCAAAAGGACTTTATCCGCGAGATTACCCATTCCCTCCAGACCACGCTGATCCTCGCCGCCGTCGGTATCCTGATCCTCCAAACGCCGCTGCGGGCGTATACCCAGCTTTATACCAACTTGAGCGACTACCCACGGTGGTGGGTGCCGCTGAGTATCCTGCTGAGCTTGATCCTCCACGATACCTACTTCTACTGGATGCACCGGACGGTGCATCACCCCCGGCTTTACCGGCGGGTCCACCTGGTACACCACCAATCGGTCAATCCTTCGCCCTGGGCCTCCTATTCCTTTCATTTTTTCGAAGGCGTTTTGGAAGCCCTGGTCGCCCCCTTGATCTTGCTGTTGATCCCGATGCACCCGCTGTCCCTTTTCCTGTTCACCCTGGCCAGTTTTAGCATCAACGTGTACGGCCACCTGGGCTACGAAATCGCCCCTCGCTGGTTCCGGCACTCTTGGTTGTTTGAGCTGCTCAATACCTCCACTCACCACAACCTCCACCACGCCCAGTTTCGCGGCAACTATGGCCTGTACTTCCGTTTTTGGGACCGCCTCATGGGCACGGAGCATCCCGACTACGTCCGGGAATACGACAAGATTCAAGCGCGGCGTTTTGGTCCGGCCGGTGGGGAGCGGTCGTGGTGGCAGGGCGTTTGGGGGGGATTTTTTGTGCTGGTACTGGGCGGACTGACGGTGGCGGCTACGGTGGAAACGCCTTCGATTGAGGGGCAGTGGACCGATCCGGAGACGGGGGCCGTCGTAGCGATTTACGAGGCGGACGGCCTTTATTTTGGGCGGCTGATCGAAGGGGGGCACCCCGCGGACAATGAAAAACTTCGGGCCCACGGCGAGTTGGTTTGGATGAAAAATTTTGAGCGGAGCTGCGTTGCGGAGTATTGCTGTGGGACCATCTGGGCACCCAAGCGGCGGAAAACGATTGCGGCCCGTTTGATTTTGGAAGATGGGCGTACCCTACGCATTGAGGGGAGTTCGGGCTGGTTGAAGGGGCAGCGTATTTTCAAACGGGTAGACCCGGCGGCAGGGGTGGATTAGCGTGTCTCCAAAAGCACGAACCCTTTTTCGACTGGCTTGTTGAAGGAGGCAAGTGGAGCCGCCTGTGTTTGGTCTTCTTCGAAACAGCCTTGCGGCGTACTAGGGCCGAGCTGGCGACAGGCTTTGAGCTGGCTTTTAAAAATTGATTGTTAAACTTAAAGAGAACGGAGCAATGAAGACAATTAAAGGCGATTTAGTAAAATTGGCCATTAAGGGTGAATTCGATTTGATCATTCATGGTTGTAACTGCTTCTGTACAATGGGTGCAGGAATTGCAAAAACGATTAAACAAAAATTCCCCGAAGCTTACGAAGCGGATTTAAAAACGGAGAAAGGGGATAAGGCAAAATTGGGTACAATTAGTTGGGCAAAATCCAAAACGGTAAAGGGCGAAGTAATCATCATAAATGGATATACCCAGTTCAATTGGAGGGGAAGTGGACGGAAAGCGGATTACGAAGCAATCCGAGCGGTGTTTAAAATGGTAAAGCAAGAATTTTCAGGATTGCGGATGGGTTATCCCGCAATTGGGGCGGGATTGGCAGGTGGAGATTGGAATATAATTTCAGCAATAATCGAAGCAGCATTGAAAGGTGAAAATCATACTTTTGTGGAATACCAGAAATAGAAAAAAGAACGGGGAAGGAAGCCAAGCGCATGACATCCACGGTACAAGCGTATGACCACGGTGCCCTGCGCTGGGCGCTGTGGCGAGGCTGTTCACTAAAATGTGGCGAGTTACTGGAAGGATTAAGATTTACTTTTTCGCCCCAAAAAATTCTTTATTTTTAAAACGTTTGGGGGCGGCTGCGGAAAGCCCGGGCATGGCCGATTTTATCGCAAATCGAGTAAACCATAAGGCGATACCAGGCTTGTGCCGGTTGGTGATTTTCACGGTGGTTTCGTTTTTCCCCGGTCCATCAATTAAGGTGGCTTGGCCGTGTACTGATTTCATAATTAGTGGAAAAGGAAAGGGCATTTTGTAATACGGTTCTCCTGCTTTCCACTCAAAATGCCAATCGCCATTTTCAGGGGTTTGTACATTTCCCACAATTTGTGTGACATCGGTTCCGCCTACGTTGATAATACGTTCCATATCATGTGCAACGCCTGCCCAATTCTTCCCATTAGCATTTCCGGGAGTGATAGGTTCTATTGCTCCACCCTCCGATTTCAGTAAGTGCCAAGCGTCCATAACGTATGCTTTTGGTGCTTTTACAACAAAAGAAAACTCCACGTTGGGTGCTTCGGGTACGTCCATTTTCGCATCCTCAAATTTTGAGGGATAGGTTATTTTTTTTGGCATTGCTGTATTTTAACTTTTAAATTATTACTTTTGATTCGCAAGCAAATATGGTAAATGGCTTTTGAAAAGCAAGTGATTTTAAAAAATAATTGCTTTTTACAAGTAATTTTATACCAAGTCAATATGAAACAAGAATTCAGATGCGACTGTCCGGTTACTTCTGCCCTTGATGTTTTGGGGGATAAGTGGATGCTAGTTATTATAAAGCAAATGCTTATTGAAGAAAAGCAAACCTTTAAAGACTTTATCGAAAGTGATGAGGCCATATCAACCAATATCCTTTCCTCAAAACTTAAATGCTTGGAGCATTACGGACTGATACAAAGGAAAAATCATCCAACCAACAAGAAGACTAAACTGTATCACCTTACGGAAAAAGGATTGTCCCTGACCCCTACGATTGTAGAATTGGCAATATGGAGCGATCAAAATCTACGTGAGCATAATCCTATTATGAGAGAAAGCGATGAACTCGAACTTATGAAAACAAGTAAGGCGGAGTTCATCGAGCGATTGAAAAAGGGACATAGAGAAAACTGGCTGGAATAATGCCTTGGGGCGCTTGATCAGCGAGCAAAAAATCCCTACGACGCTCTATCCTTTCTCCCGCACCACCTACCGCTATTTGGCCGATACCGATCAAGTACTGGAAGAAAGGACGGCCAATTATTTTAGCTGGCTGTTGTTGTATAAAGACGGTAAAAAAAGCTTGGAGGTCCGGCGGGATACGACCGGTGGAACGGTCACCCAGTACGTCTATGACGATGAGCAACGGGTGGTGCGGCAAACCACCTATCTATCCTACCCCGCGCTGGATCGGGATTACTTCGGAACCCACTACACCTACTCCGACGATCGCCCGGTGGAGGAACAGGTCCTTGATGAGTCCGAGCGGGTGATCAGCCCGGGCGATAAAACGCGCTACCGCTACGATGCCCAGGGCTTGGGGACCCCGATGAGACGGGCCAAGACCCACGACGCGCAGCCGGGGCATCCGATTCGATAAGTAATGAGTCGCCTCCGGCGCGGGACTCCTTTCCGCCCGATCCCGTACCAACTCCAGCCCCAAAAATAACCCGTGTCCCCGTACGTCTCCCAGCAAGGGCCAACGCTCGGCCACATCCCCCAAACGCTCCCGAAAGTACTGCCCCACTCGCCGGGCATTTTCCTGTAAGCCCTCCTCCCGGACCACCCGCAAGACCTCCCGCCCGATGGCACAACTGACCGGATTGCCCCCAAACGTATTGAAAAACTCCATTCCGTTGGCGAAGGCTTCGGCTACTTTT
>CALCCH010000609.1 GCA_937899855.1 uncultured Saprospirales bacterium
GGAACGGTCGGTGGGTCCTTGACGATTTGGCGACTCACCGTACTCTGGCAACCATTGTAGGTGACGGTGGCGCTCAGGGTAAAGACTCCCGAACTGTAAATGCTCTGTACCGTCGTCGGATTGCAGGCCTGACAGCTAAAAGTCAGGCCCGGAGCGGGGTTCCACATCACGCTGGCGCCGAGGGGAATGCCAAGCACCTCATACTGGGCCGACCCGCAGAAGCTAGCGGGCCCCGCGATGCTCCCAGGGTTGCCTCCGATCATGGTGATTTGGTAATAGCCGGCGGTTCCGGGGAGGTCATTGACTTTGACGAACAATTCGTTGTTGGTCGCATCCTGACAGCTGACGTTGATGACAAAATTGCCATTGATTTGACTGACCGTTGCTCCCGGGAAATTGACCAGGTTGCCCGCACTGTTTTCGTACAGGACCTCCACCGTCCAGACCGGCCAGTCGCAGTTGGCCAGTTGCTCCACGCGGACGGTGTAAAAGCCCAGCGATTGCCCGGCGGTGAGCACAAACCAATCCTCGTCGTAGTTGCAGTGATCGTGTAGGGTATGAATTTGAGTTAATCCCACGGACAGCGGTGTCGCTTCGATCGCACTGTTGTTGGGCTCGTAGGCATCGCTGATCACGAAACTCCCGTTGAGAATGCTGCCCCAACTGCCGTTTAGGCGACCCAGTAAATTGTTTCGCATGGCGGCTACCTGCGAGGGAGAAAACGAACTGCGGCAGTCGTAGTAAGACATGATGTTGTCTTCGTCAGGGACGTAGGGGGCGCCGAGAAAGTCCACCCAGGTGCCATTGTAGATGCAGCCCCCATCGGTGGGATCGGCGGGGGTATCGCAAAAGCCATCGCCCGATTGGCTACAGTGGGAAGTGATGAAAAAACACCCGGGATCGATGACGGGATCGCGGGTAACGGCCTCCCGTCGGCAGATTACGTTCAAGCCATCGCCCGAGGCGTAGGCGGGATCGCGGTTGGTGTATTTGTGGGTGTGGGGCAGGGTAAAGAAGTGACCGACCTCGTGGGCATAAGTTTCGGAAGTGGGATTGGTGACGACGCTCCTAAGCAGGACAATGGCATCTTCGTTGGGATTGTAGGCACCCGACCAGCCGTAGCCACTCCGGACCACGTGGACGTTGATCCCGGGTCCGTCGCGGTGGGTCTGCATCATCCCGTTCATTTCTCCCAAATTGGCAATCTCGACGTACTGGGTCGTAATCGGAAAGCGAATGCAGTGGGGGGAAAGCCGCATGCGAGAACCACTGCTGGCCAGCAAGCTATTGGTGTACGCGTTGATGGTATTGATCTGGGTGATACTGGGCAGCCCCGTTTCGCCCGATTCTCGGTATACGTAAAAGTAGACCGGTACGTTGATGATCGGATTGTTGGCAATGTCGACGCCGCCAAATACCTGGTTGCAGCCCTGCCGGCGCCCAGTGAGGTATTCCGTGATGCGGGCCTCTTTTTTCCGAATGGCCTCGTACAACTTATCGTTATCGCCGACCCAGGGGAGTTGAAGAAATTCCTCGTCGGAGATGTCGGGGGTGCCGCAAGCGTGCTCGGGGGGCACCGTTTGGAGGGCATCGTTCCGCTGGGCGGGAAGGAGTACAGTGCTGCAATAAAAAAGCAAGATTAGCCATCTGATTTTCATGGATAAAAATATTTGTGGTGATGAAATAGCAAGAGGCATCCACCGGAGACTGAGCTCACCAAGCGGGCTTGGCGCATTCCAGTTGATCCGTTTCCACGGTACACCAGTACCGGGCACGAAGTGATGGTTTGTATACAGCGATAGTTATGCGTTCAACGATCCGTTGAACAGTAGAAGGCAAGGCAAGTTACGGAGAGAGAGGTACTAAAAAGTACGTGGATTGTTTAGACAATAAGACGAGACTAAAGTACAAAAAAGAACCAATTGGAACAAACTTCCGAAAACTTTAGGCAGGCATCGTTTGCGACCGCCCCGCTCGGAAGGGACGGGCGTCCCCTCCGAGCCAAGGCTCGCCGTGGAGTGTTCAATCCTTACTCACCACAAAATTGGTCAGTACGTATTTACCATTCCGCAGTACGCGTAGGGTATACACCCCTTCCCGGTACGGAGCCACGTCCAGCTCCAGATTTTGCAGGTCACTGACGCCCCGATACATCACCTTACCGTACAAGTCGTTGACGATGATTTGGTATTCTCCTTGTTCCTCCCCCCATCCCTCCACGGGCCGATCAAAGGCCACGCGCAAGACATCCCGAGCGGGATTGGGGTGGAGGTCCAGCCCCAGCCGCCCTGAGCAAGGCGCCACGATAAAGCTGGCGTTCACCACCCGCGCCTGGCCACAACTCCCCGTGGCGGTCACCGTGAGCGGGAGGGTATGCGGACTGGTCGTGGAGATGTTGACGTAGGCCCCCGTAGTCGGCGAAATCCAACCACTGTTTGTACTCCAACTGTAAGTGACCCCCGGCGCCGGATTCGGAATCCGGTATTGCCCCAAGCCCCCCAACGAACCAAATCCTTCGTAGCAGGCTGGATTGACTTCGACGATGCTAAAGGGCGGAACGTTCGTATTTTCCCGGATAACTTCTTTGGTGATAAAGCTCAGACAGCCATTGTGAATGATGGTGGCACGGATGGTAAAGGTACCCGCGTAGTAGCCCTGTACGGTCGTCGATGGGCAGGTGGTACAACTAAAACTCAACCCGGGACCGGTACTCCACTGTACGGTTGCTCCGGGAGGAATCCCAATCACTTGGTACTGCGCCGAACTGCAAAAGCTGGCGGGGCCCTGGATGAGGCCTGGGGTGCTGTTGCGCAATACGACTCGGTAGTAGCCCGTGGTTCCGGGCAGATCGTTGACCCGGATAAACAGTTCGTGGTTGCTCACGTCCTGACAGGTTACACTGGCAATAAAATTGCCATTCACCTGGCTGATCGTTGCTCCGGGAAAATTGACGAGGTTACCCACACTGTTTTCGTACAAGACCTCCACGGAGGCCACCGGCCAGGCGCAGTTGGTCAAGCGTTCGACGCGGACGGAATAGTTGCCCAGGGATTGCCCGGGATCGAGCACAAACCAATCTTCGTCGTTGTTGCAGTGCTCGTGGATGGTGTGAATCTGGGCTTCGCCCGCCGTGAGGGGAATGGCCTCGCCTTCGTTGTTGTTGGGTTCGTACAGGTCGCTGAGTACGAAGGTACCATTGAGGATATTGCTCCAGGGATCGTAGAGGCGAAGCAGGAGGTTGTTCCACATCGCGGCGACCTGCATGGGAGAAAACGAATTGCGGCAACCGTAGTAAGACATGATATTGTCTACGTCGGGGGTGTAAGGTTCGCCACGAAAATCTACCCAAGTCTCATTGTAGACACAGCCATCTCCGGTGGGGTCGGCGGGGGTATCGCAAAAGCCATCTCCGGTCCAGTTACAATTGGAGCTGAGGAACGGGCAGTTGGGATCGGATACCGGAGTGCGCGCTACCGCTTCTCTAAAGCAGGCTTCGTCTAAGCCATCGGCGGCGGCGAATGCGGGGTCGCGGTTGGTGTGAAAGTGGGTGTGAAGGAGGGTAAAGAAATGCCCCACTTCGTGGGCGTAGGTTTCGGCCGTCGGATTGGTAACGGTATTTCGGAGGAGGGCGATGGCATCTTCGCCGGAATTATAAATGCCTCCCCACCCGTAGCCAGCGCGGACTACGTGGACGTTGATGCCGGGTCCGTCCCGACGTGCCTGCATCATTCCATCCAATTCGTGTAGGTTTTCAACCTCGACGTACTGCGCCGAAATGAGGTAGCGAATGCAGTGGATGGACAGGCGTATCTGCGAACCACTGTTGGCCAGGATGTTATTGGTGTGTGCGTTGACGGCGTTGATCTGGGCAACGCTGGGTACGCCGGTCTCACCGGACTCCTGGTAGACGTAAAAGTAAACCGGTACATTGATAATGGGATTGTTGAGCATGCCTTCCCCACCAAACAGTTGGTTACAACCATGCTGCCGGTTGTTAATCTGGGCCTTGAGAAGTGCTTCTTTTTCTCGAATGGCTTGGTACAATTTGTCGTTATCTCCCACCCAAGGGAGTCGTAAGAATTCCTCATCGGAAATACTGGGGGTACCGCAGGAAGGAGGCGGTGCCGTCGTCTGGAGGGCATCTTTTTGCTGCGCAAAGAGTAGCGCGGAGCTACAACAAAACAGCAATACGAACCATCTAATTTTCATGAGTAAACATTTTTAGGAGTTGAAAAAACAGCTTTAGCGAGCCCCGTTCCGGCGCGTACTGCGGCAAAAGGAGCAACTGCCTCAGCCGAGCAATTGATCAAAGCTATCCCCGTCCGCTACGGACCACTAGAGTCCGTGCAGCTAAAGGGGAGACCGTACCGTCCTTGGCGTAGACTGAGGAGCGTCAGACCAAAATACGGTAGCATCACCCGGAGGTGTGTTTAGCAATTGAATGGTGGTGGAAGTTGTAAAAAGTGGCGGGAATGGAAGCGTACGTCCCGCTCGTAACTCAAGTATACCACTAGCTTTATGGTACGGTAAAAATACAAAAAATGTCAGGTCAGATCAAGTAGGCTGGGCTGAAAATGCTACCGATCTCCGTCGATGCTTAAAACCACCGACGACTACCGAAGTACACTCAGCGCTGAATAACGAGTTTTTGATAATAAGCCCGTTCCTCCGTCCGGAGCAGGACTTGGTAAAGGCCCGGAGGGAGGTTCGCCACGGAAAGCTGCAGGTGCTGATCGGTGGAAAAACGCGGACGGTCCTCCCGGAGGTACCGCCGACCCTGGATGTCGAAAATTTCCAGTCGAGCTTGGTCCGTACTGGCCCCGGCGGGCCATTCGAGGGTAAGTACATCCGTGGCCGGGTTGGGGAAGAGGCGCAGGGCGCCCAGGGCTGGTCGCGGACTAGTAGCCAAGCCTACGGTGAGTACGACGGGCGACTCATTGTCCTCCGGCGATTGGTCAAAATGATGGTTGGGACCTTCGGCACTTAGGGAAATGATCGGGGACTCCGGGCTGTACCTGGAAAAGCCCAGGAAGAAGCTGTCGCGAATGGTACGCGTCGCCCCGGGGGGAAGGGCCAATTGGTCGTAGTAGCGGAACAGTCGGCTTCCCGCGCAGTTGACTTGCCACAAGCGGTCGCTGCTGAGCGTAAAGGCGTCCAACTCCTCGGACCCATTATTGGTAATTTGGAATTCGAGGTGTAAGGGCCGCCCCGCGTATTGATAATCCAAAATGGTGGTATCGGGATCGGTGAAAATGGTGTCGATGGTGAGCTCCAAACCGCCGAGTAATCTTACCGAGGCGAGCTGGATGTCTTCTTCGTAAAAGTTGGGTGGCACCAAGAGGTCCATCTTCTTGACAAAGTATTGCTCGTGGTAGGTCCCCTGCACGACGATCTGGTCGCCACTCAGCCGGCAGTGGTCAATGGCTTTGTCTCCGTCATCATCAAAAAAGATGGATTGCAATACGCTACCATCCGTACGATCCAACTGGACTAGTTTATACCGACCGCTACCATCCTGCCCCCAGATCACCAGGAAGCGGGCATCGCCCGTCAGGCCGAGCGGGATGGGGACTTCCTCCAGAAAGGCGACCGACTGTTTGACGGTGTTGGGATCGCTGATGGACAGCAGTTGATACGAGGTCAGGACATGGGCCTGGGTGGCGTCGGCCCACAGGCCCAGGGCGGGAGAATCGATGGTCGTACTGTCGAGAAGCTGGCGGTCGGCATCGAACCAGTAGAGTTGCTGCTCGGTCAGGGCCAGCAGGGTGCTGTCGTTGAAGGAGCTGAGGTCCAGAAAATAGTCCACGGGAAAGTTCCGGTGTTCGAGTAGGGTGCCGGAGGCATCCAGCCAAAACAGGTCCTGCGCCGATTTGGCGACGATCTGCTCGGCGTACCAGGCCAGCCGGATCTGCTGGTCCACCTTGGAATGGTCAAACTGGGGCAGGCTTTGGCGAAACACCTCCCGGCGATCCGATCCGTAGGCGACCAGCCAGGGCGAGTCGAACGGGGTGCCGTAGTCATCGGCCTGAAAGAAGTAGCCCCCGGTCAGGAGCAGCTCGTGGGGGGCGGACAGAAAAAGGGCATCTGAATAGAACCAGTAGCCATGCGGTCCGGCAATCGTTTCGGTCGTGCTATCCGTGTGGATGTAAACGCGAGGGCGACGGCAGCTACCGGTCGAGCCCACGCTGTAGACGCGGTCGCCCACGGTGGTACTGGCGTGAATGGTGGTGTAGGGATAGCGGGAAAAGACAAATTCTAAGGGCGCCTGACTGTGGAGGGAGACTTGGAAGAAGAATAGGAACAACAGGGGCAAGGCATAGACGTAAGGGAGTCTCATATTTTTACTTTTTTGTTGATTTTGAATATGCCTCGTTCCAAATTACGCTTTATTGGGGGGCGTACCAAACCCTGGTGCTTTTATTTTCTCGGAGGGCGATCCGCTGGGGCTTGCTTTGCAAACCATTTTAAGCCAAACGGCAAATGGCAGCCGTCCCCTGAGAGGACGGCTGCCATTTTTAGAAGCGAAACGCTCCGGTATCAGAACGCCTTAGCGGAACTGTAGGGTCCCGATGTTTTTACCAATTTCGATTCCCTGCTCGACCCCGAGTTCGATGGCGGCTCGGTAGTGGATGCCCCCGTAGAGTCGGCTGATGGCTGCTTCATCGTCATATTCGTTATAGGAGCTAATGCTGCGGGCCGATCCGTCGATATCGGTCCGGGTGATGTGGGTCCGGTCCACGAAGGCATAATTCTCTCCAAAGAGGTCCGTGAGGATTTGTGCCGTGGCGCCCGACTGTACCGAGTGCCCAGAGGTGTATTCGGGGAAGGGGGGCGTGGGGAGGGGAATGGTCCAGCTATCGTCGATATATTCGTGAATGTAGGTGATCGGACGAATCAAATTGGTTTCGTATTTCGTCTTCCAACAAGATACAAAAGCATCGTGTACGCCCATTCCCAACTTGGCGTATACCTCGGCCGCGCGGGCCAGGTTGGCCTTTTCACTGGCCAGAATCTGCATCATGATGGAGTAGGAGTGTCCCGGAGGTGTTGCCGTATTGCCGGGATCGTCGCTCCAGAATTCCGCGATGACTTTTTGCTCTGGCGTCAGGTTGATGACCGCGTCGTAAGCTTCGAGGGCCTCCAGGTAAAAGACGGAGTTGGGATTCGTCGAGAAGGGGGGCGGTGGTACGGGTTGGGTTTCGGCGACATTGATCTGCATAAAGGGGCGAACCGACCCCCAGTAGGGTTGTAAGGGGATGGGCGTATCGGCACTCGTAGGTTCCCACAGGCCCGATCCGACGGGTACGGTGTAGGAGGAGGGAAAATTATTGTTGTAACATTCTTCCTGCCCGTCGCTATTGGCAAAGGTGAGCAGGGCTACCCCCACCGATTCTCCGTAGGCGATGGAACGGTCGATCACTTCATCAGACGCTTCGTTTCGAAATTGCGTGGTGTAGTACGCCTCCAACGCATCGATCAAGGCCAGGTTTTCGGCGGAGGTGATTTTAAAGCAACTGCTCAAAAAGACCTTTAGGGTACTGTTGGCCACGGCCCCCCAGTGGTATTCGGCCCCCTCGCTGATGTCGGGTACGACACCGGTGTTGAAGCTGGAGAGTTGTCCTTCCAACGAACGGTAGCCAGGCATGCCGTGGCGTACGCTTTCGTAGAGGGCGAGGCCCGAGTAGCCGTACACGCGCGCGGCTACGGGCGGCGTATAACCATCGGTTTCTTCGGTGAGTTTGAGGGTCAGCTCTACCCAGTCCAGGACGACTTCGGAGGAGTAATCGGCTGTTTCAGCCGTCGTGACCGTCGGTTCATCGTCTTCCTGACAACTTTGCAGGAACAGCGTGGCAGTCAAGAAGAATAGGCAATAAAGACAGATTTTGTTCATTTTAACATCGATTTTGCTAGAAAATTAAGACGGAATGACGGTGCGTACGCACCAAAATGCTGAGCAAATTCTATTACAATAGTCGTGCTAAGTTGAGTGGCTTGCCCCAATGGGAGGGTCGTTTGACCAGGGAGCGCCACTAGTAATCAGTCAGGAGAGCCGGATGAAGTATAGTACGTCGTACCGAAGAGGATTATTGCTTGTGGGAAAAAATATCGCCCCCACCGTCTCTTTTAGCAGTGCCCGAGGCCAATCCTTCGCCCGCGAATTTAAAAGTTGCCAGATTAAGCTTACATTAAGCACGGCTGACTCCGGGGTCCCGGATTCGCTTGTTCCAACAAACTGTGACCAGTGCGCTCACGGCGCATGGCCGCAACGATAAGCTGATCACCAATGATGGGTAAAAACCAAGAGCATTACATCACGACCTACTTGCGTGAATTTGATCCATTGACGGCGGAGGAAATGGCGTCTCTGCGTCCGACACTGGCGGTAAAGGAATACCCCCGGCGAGCCTATTTCTTTCGGCGGGGGGAGGTGCAAAAAGGGCTGGGATTCCTTCTGGAAGGCCTCGTCCGCCGGTATTACATCAACGACAAAGGCAACGAAATCACCACGGGTTTTAACAAGGAGCGGGAATACGTCACCGACTACCCCAGCTTTATCAAGCAACGCCCCACGCAGTGTTTTGTACAGTGCCTGGAGCCCTCCATCATCCTCACCATTCCCTACCCCACCATTCAGGAATGCTACCAAAAATCCGATACCTTCCAACGCTACGGCAGACTGATGGCCGAACGGGCCCTCACCATTCTCAACGATCGGGTGGAAAACTTCCTCTTTAACACGCCCGAAGAACGGTACGTAAAATTCAGGACGGAACAGCCGGACCTGATGGAGCGGGTCAGCCTGACCCACTTGGCCTCTTTCCTGGGGGTGGAAAGACAATCCCTGAGCCGCATCCGCAAGCGACTCAGCCAGCAATGATTTTGTCACTAAAGTGACGGGTAGCCCTCTCGCCAAACCGATAAATTAGCAGCGCAATTTTTAACCCTTGAAAAGAGCGGTATGAATCGAAAAAGAATCCTGGGCTTCCTGTTTGCTTTCACCCTGGTGGCGATCTCCGTCCTGTA
>CALCCH010000610.1 GCA_937899855.1 uncultured Saprospirales bacterium
GTAGAAGGTCCAGGAAATTTTATCGGTATCGCTAGTGATGGTCGTATTATCGCCCCAGGCGTGGGTACCGATGTGCTTGCTCTTGCCGCAGGGACGGCGCTTGCGCCAGGCGATGGGCGACTTGATCTGCATGGTGCAATACACAGCGTCGTAATTGCCCTCTTGAGACGAACCAAAAGTGACCTGTGATCGTAGCCGGAAATAGATGCCGTAGCGACGAAATCGAACTTCGGAATACAGGTCGACTCCCTGGACCAAAGGTTTCGCCGCGTCGCCGCTGTAGCTACCGATGCCCCCACAGCCCCGGTAACCAGCCAAATTGAGGGGCTGCAACTGGTACAATACATCATCGCCAGTGCTGTGGCTTTCGAGGCCCGTACCGGTCTCGCTGAGCAGATTTTGGTAGGCATTGGGCGTATCCGCTGCAATGGTCCACACCGTCTCTTCCAAGACATTGATCTTGATCAGCCAATTCTCAATCTGAACGACGCGATCTTCGTTGAGAATGGCATCGATAAAACCGTCATCAAATTCACTGTTTTCGCCGACGATACTGCCGTAGCTGTCAAAACCAATGGTCCGGACGTATGCTTCGATGACCTGTTCGGCAATCCCATCTTCAATAATGGCCAGGGGGTCGCCATCGGGGCTTTCCTCGGTCATGTCATCGCCGTGATCGACGATGGATTGGTAGTACTCAATGCTTTCGAATACCAGTACCCCATTTTGGACCGACAGGCCATCGGTGTTTATTTCCGAACGCACCTGCGCTTCGTGGGCGGCGCGTTCCCGTTCGAATTGTTCGGAGGCCTCCATCGACTCCCAGAACTCCTCCTCCGTCAGGGTTTCGGGTTCGGTAGACAGCTCCTGGTGTTCCGTTGGCGGGAGGAGTAAATCTTCGGTGGTTTCCTTTTGACAACTCACCAGCAAACACGCTAATACGGTGGATAGCATCAGCCGTCCAAATGACAATTTTTTCATCTTGAATTCTTGCTTTTGGTTAAAGCCCTACCTTGGGTTCAGCACGGCCGCGGGGCCACCGAGCGGTGTACCGCTGGCAACAATACCGAGGAGTTTTCGGGTCGTTTTCTTCTCCTCCGAATTGTAATTCCGGGCAATTTATCGTTTATCCGTTGGGAAAAGGGGAGCGCTCCAAGCCTCTCTGGTGCTGCCAAAGGTAGGGGCTTGGCGGTATAGATTAGATTACATTTTTGGGGCACTTTCCACGGGGGCGACCTGCCCAGTCACTTGGGCTTTGGCAAGCACGAAAGCGAGGTAAAAAAGGGCCACCCCGGTAGAGGTGGCCCAACCATTCAAACTTTTGATTTTGGGTTTAGTGGGGCTTGGTTTAGTGGGGAGAGTTGACGTTGCGACCCACCCAATCGGTAGCTCCAAAGACAAAGCCATGATTGGGGTGATTAAACATTAACCCGCGAGCACGCGCAAATAAATAATAACCATTCAAGCTTCTCGAACCCGAGTAAAATTTCCATTTTACCTCTTTGCCAAAGTTGAATTTTTTGTTTCCGGCTGGAGAAGTTCCAATGTGTCGATTACGACAGGGACGGCGCTTGCGCCAGGCTTCGGGGGTCTTGACTTGTAGGACCACTAAAATATCATCATCGAGCGCGGAGGAGGTCATGTTGGTAAAATCCGCCGCAGCGCGAAGGTCAAAGTAAATCCCATAACGACGAAATTCAACGGAGCCAGTTAGTGAGATTTCTCCTGGAATCAAATCCCCCAACCTCACAAAACGATCACCTCCAACTCCACCACAACCCCGATCTTGGGCCAAGCCATCGCTACTCAGTTGGTAAAGTACATCATCGCCAGTGGAATGCGATACGACACCGACAACGGACTCGGCGAGTAGCTCTTCGTA
>CALCCH010000611.1 GCA_937899855.1 uncultured Saprospirales bacterium
GCGATGGCATTTTGGGCTTCCCTTATCTCTCCTCGGGCAAATTCTCGATCAACTATAAGACCCGCCGCTTGTACCTCTGGTACAATCCCCTGGAAGAGCTCGCCGAACGAGCGATTGTCGAAGTTATTCCCTCGCAAGATCCCACGGCGGAGGACTGAGCTCCGCGCATTTTATCAGTTACCAACTAAGTACAAACCGCATAGTTTTGCAGGGTTTTAGCCCTTTCTTGCCATTTTTTGGTGAACGCTAGCAAACAAGACTTTCCGGTTTGTACTTAGTGAAGAAAATCTTTGCGCTTGTAACTGGGCTGGGGATATTGGTAAAAGCCCGTCCCGGTTTTGACCCCCAGTTTGCCCGCTTCGACGTACTGACGCAGTAGGGTGGCAAAGCGTTGGCTCCGCGAATCGGTCCGAGCACCGACGACGTGAAGTGCGGTATCCAAGCCAATTTGGTCCATCATCCCGAAGGGCCCCACCGGGGTATTCATGTTTCCCATCCAGGAGCGATCAATGTCTTCGATACTGGCCAAGCCCTTGGTAAGTAGGGCTCCCGCCGAGCCCAGTACGGCCATCAGCATGGCGTTGAAGAGGTAGCCGGGGGTTTCTTGCTCGACGAGGACGGGAATTTGGTGGATGCGCTTTCCAAAGTGGTGCAGCAAATCGGGAATCCAAGCTGCCGTGCTGGGGTGGGGCATGATGTCGACCACGGTGGCGGTAAAGACGTCGTGGAAGTGCAGGGCGCAAAACAATTCGGGGCGGCCAGTGTGGTCGGCGATTTGGGAGGGCAGTAGGTAGGACGTATTGGTGGTGAGGAGGGTACGCTCGGGCCAGAGGGGGGCGAATTGTTCGTAGACCCGTCGTTTGAGCTCCAATTGTTCGGTGACGGATTCGCTGACCAGATCGGATTCGGCGGCTGCTTCGGCGGGGTCCTGGGTCCAGTGAAGGCGAGCGATGATGGGGGAGAGGTCCGTTTCCTGAATTTGGCCGTGGCGCAGCAGGGACTGGAGGATTTTTTGCTGGGGGCGTGTGGCCGCTTCGATCTGCTCGGCGGAGATGTCGTAAATGGTGGTGGCGTAGCCGTCGATGGCACAGCGTAGGCCAATGCGGAGACCGAGGGTCCCGCAACCAAGGATACAAACCTTTTTGATATCGTGTAGTTGGAGCGCCATAATGGTATGTAATGGTATGTGGTGGGTGATGAAGTGGGACTAAAGGTAAGTTTTTTAAACGCAAAAAGGCTACCCTAGGGTAGCCTTTTTACACGGACCAGGAATCCGATGATTAGGCGTGTAGGACCTTACTGCGCTCGAGTAAGGCGGCCTCTTCTTCCTCGCGATCGGGATCGGGAACACAACAATCAACCGGGCAAACCGCCGCACACTGCGGCTCCTCGTGGAAGCCCACACATTCGGTACACTTGTCGGGAACGATGTAGTAAAAATCGTCAGCCACTGGATTGTTTTGGGCCTCCGCATCTACCTCATTTCCCGTTTCTAGGACAAAGGCTCCCTGTACTGTGGTACCATCAGACATGGCCCACTCCACGCCCCCCTCATAGATGGCATTGTTGGGGCATTCCGGCTCGCAAGCCCCACAGTTGATGCATTCGTCAGTAATTATGATCGCCATATTACGTTTGCTTTTGGTTGAAACACTTGTCTTTACGTAAAGGTTCGATGTCCAAGAAGCAAAAATAAGACTATCCGACTTTTATTTCAAGTGTTATAAATAGTTTTACCTTACGCTGAAGTTTTTCCCTCACCAATAAGCCCGGGCCAACCTTTTGTCGCTCCCCCGGGTTACTGTTGTACACTCACCTCATTGCCATGACCAAAGACGAGACCATCCTCCAGCTGCGGCCCGAAATCCCGCAGATTGACCTCCAGCGGAGTCAGCATCCGCACGAGCATTTTCAGAATGCCACACTCCGTCCCCTACTCAAACAGCACAATGACCTGCTGATGCGTCTGTTTATCCACCACCTCGACAAACAGCGCAGTGCTTTTGTGCGCGCCTCCGCCCTCCAGCAGGAGGAAAAGATCGGTCAAATTCTCCAACGCAATCAGGGCTTCCGGCAACTACTGATTGGCACCTTGATCGCTTGGTTTACGGAGGAAGAATGGGGCGTGTACAGTCTGCAAGGCAGTGCGCTCAATCGCCGAATCATCAGTATGGCCACCCGACGCTTACAGTCCCAACGCGTCGAGTTGCTCCGTCGCTTGCGGGAGCTCAGTCCGGCGAAATCCTAAAGTCCAGAAACTCCAGCGCCCGCTCGAAGTCGTCGTCCAAGGGAGCCCGAACCCGTTGCCATTCCCCTTTGGTATTGTAAAATCCCAATTCGTAGGCGTGTAGAAGCATGCGTTCGATGTGGAGGTGCTGGCGAAAAAACTTATTGTGTTTGACGTCGCCGTGGCGCCGAGCGCCGATGATGGGGTGCCGCAGGTGGGAACAGTGGCGACGAATTTGGTGCCGCCGCCCGGTTTCCGTACGCAGGCGCAGCAAGCTGTAGCGGGCCGTATCGTAAGGCCCTACCGGATGGTCGACCTCTCGCTGGGCCAGGCGTTCGTAATGGGTAATGGCCCGTTGTTTTTCCCGCTGAGGTTCCGGGGCGAGCGGATAATCAACCGTACCGCGCTCCTCCAAATACCCGCGGACCAGAGCCAGGTAGTGTTTGCGTACGTTTTGCTCGCGGAATTGATGGGACAAACCTTCCGCTCCCGCCGAGCTTTTGCCCAGGGCCAGAACCCCCGAAGTCCCCCGGTCGAGGCGGTGGACGGGATAGACCCGCTGACGCAGTTGTCGGCGCAGCAGTTGGAGGACGAAGACTTGGTCTTCGCTGATGGGGGTCCGGTGTACCAAAATGCCCGGTGGTTTGTTGATGACTACCAGGTCATCGTCCTCGTAGAGAATGCTAAAACGTTCGATATTCATCCATCGCCAAATTAGCGATTTTCCATTTTATCCCTACCTTTACCCGCCATGAATTTTACCGCAATCAATGCTAAAATCGAGGGGTTACGCGAGCTGCTGGCCCTGGAAAAAGAGGCGGATTTTGAGCGCTTCCGTCGGGAAATCCAGCAGTTGTCAGTAGCCGAAAAGGTGGAAAAAGGACTCTGCTGGTCGCCGGTGATCCTCAAAAAGGAAGGCTTTGCCATTGGGGAACGTGCCTTCGTGATCGTCGAACGGACTGGACAACTCGACTTGCCCCACCGCTTCAAGGCGGGTACCCCGGTCGATCTCTACGCCCGCCCCACCGACCAAAAGGGGAATCGGGACAAGCGACGCCAGAGCGGGGTGATCCAGTTTTTGGAAAAGCACCGTATGAAGATCGTGTTCAACACCAACGATCTGCCCGAATGGCTCCAGGAGGGCAGCTTGGCCGTCGATTTGCTCTTCGACGAGCGTACCTATCTCGAAATGGACAAGGCCCTACGCACCCTCCTCCAGGCCAACGAGGGGCGACTGAGCGAACTCAAAGCCATTTTTTACGGTACCATGCCCGCCCAAGAAGGTAAGGTTCCCCCCGTATTTGACGCCCTACTCAACGACGCTCAAAAATTGGCGGTGGGCAATATCCTCGCCGCCCGAGACGTCGCCATCGTCCACGGTCCACCGGGTACGGGCAAGACAACTACCTTGGTCAGTGCCATTCGCGAACTCTGCGCCCGCGAATCCTCCGTACTGGTAACCGCCCCGAGCAATGCCGCCGTGGATTTGCTTTCCGAGCGGCTCTCGGATACCGGACTCAACGTCGTCCGCTTGGGCAATATCTCTCGGGTGGATGAAAAGCTGATTTCCCTGACCCTAGAAGGGCGCTTGGCGGCCCATCCGCAGAGTAAAAATATCAAAAAGGTACGCATCGAGGCCGCCCGGGCCCGCCGCGATGCCAAACGCTTCAAACGACGCTTTGGCGCCGTGGAGCGGGAAGCGCGTCGCGATGCCTTCCGCGAGGCTCGGGAATTGCGGGAGTGGGCGCGGCAGTTGGAAGAACGCCTACTGACGGAAATTCTCTTTACCGCCGACGTGGTTACCTGTACGCTGGTCAACGCCACTTCGCGCGTATTGGATACCATCAAATTTCGTACGGTGGTCATCGATGAAGCGGCCCAGGCCCTCGAACCCGCCACCTGGATTCCGATCACCAAGGCCCAGAAGGTCGTGCTGGCGGGTGATCCCTTTCAATTGCCCCCCACCGTCAAATCCATCGAGGCGCAGAGGCAGGGACTGGAGATTACCCTCCTCGAAAAAGCCATTCAGGGCCCACTGCGCGCCAACTTTCTCAACGTCCAGTACCGGATGAATGCGGCCATCATGGGCTTTTCCAACCAGCGTTTTTACGAAGGCCAGTTGGCCGCCGCCGAATGGGTCGCCCACTGGGAATTGCCCTATCCCGACAACGTACCGGTTATCTTTATCGATACCGCCGGTTGTGGTTTTGAAGAAGAGCGCAACCCGGAAACGCGGAGCAGTTTCAACAAGGGAGAGCACTTTATCCTGCGCGAACATTTTTTCCAACTCCTCAAGGACTTTCCTGAAGACCAGTGGCCCTATACCTCGGTCGCCATCATCTCGCCCTACCGCGCCCAGTGCCAGTACGTCGCCGATGCCCTGGCCGAAGAAGAGGACTGGGAACGCCTCCGCTCCCGGGTATCCATCAATACGATCGACGCCTTTCAGGGGCAGGAGCGCGATCTGATCTACATTTCGCTGGTCCGATCCAATGCCAAAGGGGAGATCGGCTTCCTACGGGATTACCGCCGGATGAACGTGGCGATGACCCGGGCGCGCAAGCAATTGATCGTCATCGGAGACAGTGCGACGGTGGGGGGAGACGAATTTTACCAAAGCTTTTTACAGTACGTCGAGCAACACGGGGCCTACCGTTCGGCTTGGGAGTACTTGGGCTGAGTATCAGCCTAGCTATTTTCCAGACCGCGTCATTGGTCCCATTGTTGGTCCGCCACCCGGTTGCCGAGGAAGAAACTCGCTCGGGGATCGAATACGGCGGGGGACTCGGTGGTCCAGAAGGCTTGCTGGCCGCCCTTGCTGCACCAGGCTTCGATGTCGGGGTGTCGCCGGAGGTAGTCGCGTAGGCTGTGGGCCACGATTTTGCCCTGCGTCAGAATTTTAATGCCATCCGGTGTCCAATGTCGAATTTTATCGTGGAGGAGGGGATAGTGGGTACAGGCCAGCAGCAGGGTATCGATGCGTGGGCCCCGGCTCAGGATGCGATCGAGGTGTTGTTGGACAAAGTAGTCTGCCCCTGCCGATTGGTGTTCGCGGTTTTCGACCAGGGGGACCCACATGGGGCAGGCCTCTTGGATGACTTGGACTTGGGGGAAAAACCGCTCGATCTCGATGGGGTAGGAGCGGGAGGCCACCGTTCCCTCCGTGGCTAGGATGCCGATTTGTTGGCTCGCCGTATACTCACCGATGAGTTCGGTGGTGGGGCGAATGACGCCCAGTACTCGGTGCCGATCCTCCAGGGGGGGTAGGTCGCGCTGTTGGATGCTGCGCAGGGCCTTGGCGCTGGCGGTGTTGCAGGCCAGGATGACCAGCCGGCAGCCGCGGGAAAAAAGGGCGCGGACGCATTCCCAGGTATAGCGGTACACGGTTTCGAAACTGCGATTGCCGTAGGGGGTGCGGGCGTTGTCGCCGAGGTAGAGGTAGTCGTATTCCGGGAGTAGCTCCTGAATGGACCGGTACACGGTCAGGCCTCCGTAGCCCGAATCAAAGATGCCGATGGGGCCCGCCATCCTTAGGCGACGGCTCCCACCAGGGCCTCCCGTTGGGTTCTGATGTTTTCGGCGACGAGGTACTCGTCAAAATTCATTAGGCTATCGATGATGCCGTTGGGCGTAATTTCGATGATGCGGTTGGCCACCGTCTGGATCATCTGGTGGTCGTGGGTCGTGAAAATCATATTGCCCTTGAAATCGCGTAGCGCATTATTGAGCGTGGTGATCGACTCCAGGTCGAGGTGGTTGGTGGGTTCGTCGAGGAGTAGAAAATTGGGTTGGTGGAGCATGCTCTTGGCGAGCATACACCGCACTTTTTCGCCTCCCGAGAGCACGCTGGATTTTTTGTGGACCTCCTCCCCGGAGAAAAGCATCCGACCCAAAAAGCCGCGGATAAACTGCTCGTCTTTCTCTTCGGAAAATTGGCGGAGCCAGTTGATCAAATCCTGGTCCTGTTCATTGGTAAAAAACTCGCTATTGTCGTTGGGCAGGTAGGCGAAGGTGATGGTTTGCCCAAATTCGATGTTGCCCGAGTCGGCGCTGCTCGCCCCCGACAATACGTCGTAAAAGGCGCTGAGAGCGGCGGCATCGTCGGCGAGGAGCACGATTTTTTCGCCCCGGTTGATGGTGAAATTGACGTTGCCAAAGAGGAGCCTTCCGCTTTCGTCGCGTTTGCTAAGGTTGCTGACCTTTAGGATTTGGTCGCCGGGTTCGCGATCGGGTTGGAAGGCGATGAAGGGGTATTTGCGCGAGGAGGGGCGAATTTCCTCCAGTTTGAGCTTTTCGAGGGCCTTCTTCCGGCTCGTGGCCTGTCGGGATTTGGAAGCGTTGGCGCTAAAGCGGGCGATGAACTCCATCATCTCCTTGCGCTTTTGGTCTACCTTTTTGTTCTTGTTGGCAATCTGCTGGGCCATCAGCTGGCTGGATTCGTACCAGAAGGTGTAGTTGCCCGTGAAGATGCGGATGCCCCCAAAGTCGATGTCGACGATGTGGGTACACACCATATCGAGGAAGTAACGGTCGTGCGATACGACGATGACGGTATTTTTGAAGTCGGCGAGGAAATCGGCCAGCCAGGTGACGGTACGGGCGTCGAGGTCGTTGGTGGGCTCATCGAGCAGTAGGATGTCGGGATTGCCGAAGAGGGCCTGCGCCAGGAGCACCTTTACCTTTTCCGGTCCGTTGAGCTCCTTCATTTGCTTGTAGTGCAGCTCCTCCTTGATCCCCATGTTGCTCAACAGTTCGGCCGCATCGCTTTCGGCTTCCCAGCCCCCCATCTCTCCAAACTGGTTTTCCAAATCCGCCGCCCGCAGGCCATCCGCCTCCGTAGCATCCGGGTCCATGTAGATGGCATTTTTTTCCACCATGATGTCGTACATCTCCCGGTGCCCCATGATCACGGTATTGAGCACCTCGTATTCCTCAAACTCAAAGTGGTTCTGCTTGAGGACCGCCATGCGGTTGTTGGGTTCCAGGGAGACATGACCCCGCGTGGGATCCAATTCTCCCGAAATCAGCTTGAGAAAAGTCGATTTACAAGCCCCATTGGCCCAGATGACCCCGTAGCAGAAGCCCACGGTGAATTTGAGATCGACCTCGTCGAAAAGTACGCGCTTGCCGTATTGCAGGCCCAAGTTACTAACCGTTAGCATATCAATTGAATTTTGGCGGTCCTTGTGGAAAAAGGATAACTCCCTAAAAACGCGGCAAAGGTACGGATATTTCGAAAGAAATAGTACAATTTCGGCTATTATGATACCGAATTTTTTACAGCCTCCAACCTCTTTTCCCCCGTCTTAGCTCCGCCTCCCCCAAGCTTGGTACCAATGATGCTGCTGCCAGCCAGCCAGGGCCATGACCGCCAGGGCGAGCCCCCCAATCAGTGCGGAAGCTTCCGCGTGTCCGGGCAGTACCCGACTCGCCAGCAATAGGATACTGCCGATCACCCACAGCCAGTCCATTACAATGACCGTGCGCACCATCTCCAAGCGAAGGGTCGGTCGGCGCAGTTCGGAGGCAATGCCCACCGCAAAGAGCAGGAGCCCTAGTCCGAGGCCCCACAAAATCCGGTGATCACTTAGACCCAGCCAGTCGGCCAGCAGATGGGCAAAGCCCAGGCTGAGGAGTGCGGAAGTGGTGGAAAAGAGGGCGTTGGTCGCCATTGCCCAGCGCAGGGCGTATTCGGAATTTTTCATGGCTGCGTCGGTTGAGCTTCGGCCAGTTGTTTGATCGCCTCGTTCATGGACACGAAGCCCCGCCGGGTGGCCCGGTGGAGGAAAGCCATGATGGGACGGACCAAGAGGCCGCGAAAGACTTCGCCGTGAATGAGCCTTACTTCTCCCGGGCCCCGGGGCTCGATCCGGAAATAGTGCTCGCCATCAAAGAGGCCGCGGACCCCCAGGTGGCCCAGCCAGCGAAACTCCCGCTCCGGCTCGATCACCCGTACGGTGGGGCTAAAGGTTTGGGGCGTGCGCCCCGGAAGTTGTAGCTGCACTTGGAGCTGTCGTCCGACCACGGGCTCACCCGCAATGGCTACGATGAAGGGGTTCCAGTGGGGGTAGCGGTCAAAATTCAGTAAAATACTCCAGACCCGCTCGGGGGAGGCCTGAATGAGAATGGCGGTTTCCAGTTTTTTCATACGGTGGTTTGATTGGATGATTGATCTCAAAAATAGGGGGATGCCAAGTGGGGAAATGCACCCGGAGCGCCAGTGGATGGACAATTGGTGCCAAAGCTGGAAAAACGTATCTTTGGGTATGACTTTTAGCGGAAGATTTGTCTACCACTTTATTGATTTTGCGGCGGCCCAGGGGGTTGATCGCACGTCGCTTTTGGCTCACTGTAGCGTTCCGGTGGAAGTATTGCTGCGCGAGGACTACCGGGTGAGTGCGGAGGTGTACAATCGGGTTAGCGAGAGGGCGGTGTCCCTAACTGGAGATGCCTATTTTGGGCTTCATTTGGGAGAATACCTCAACCTTTCGGCGGCCGGTCTGATCAGTCAAATCACCCAGACCTGTCGTACGATACGCGAGGCTTTGGAATATTGTTGTTCCTTTGCCGCTCTAGGTTGTCGCGCGCTGCCGATGGTGTTGGAGGAGCGGACGGCGGATTACCGTCTACGTCTGATACCCGACCCCCTGTGGTGGGAGGCCTCGCCGGTGGCGGTCCGGCAGACGGTGGATGGCTTGGTGGCCTTTACCCTACGCGAGTTCCACACCCTGACCCACCAAAAGTACTTTCCCCTGGACGTCCACTATCCGGGCCCCGCTCCCGCCGGTGCTGAGGAATACCTACGCGTTTTCAATTGTCCGGTTCGCTTCGAGCAAGCGGATTTTGCCATCTTTTTTGACAAGGTACAAATCGAGCTCCCCGAACTGACGAGCTATTACGACCTCCTCCGCGTGCTGGTGGCCCACGCCGAGGAAAAGGTCCGGCAAGTAGAAAGCGAAAGGGGCTACCACGGCATCGTACGCAAGTCCATCCTCCATCTCGTCCAACCCCAATTTCCCAGCCTGGCCCAAGTCGCCGCCAACCTCAACGTCAGCATACGGACCCTCCAACGTCGGCTGCGTGCCGAAGGGCATACCTACCAACAAATCCTGGACGAATTGCGTCGCGAATTTGCCCTCCAATACCTCAAAAAGCCCGAGTTGAGCATCAAAGAAATCGCCAACCTGCTCTCCTACGCGGACGCGAGTGCCTTTATCCGCTCTTTTCGCCGCTGGACCCAGCAATCCCCCCGGCAGTACCGCTCGGGGCATTCGGGTTGAGTGTCATACCTTGGAATTGGCCGGGGGAATCCTCCTTCTCGCGCGAATTTCCCCCATTTGTTTCGTTCTTTATCCGGAAGACCCTATTTTGTATGGGTAAATACTACCGAACGGGAACCATTGGGGACCCACCTAAAACCACCACGAAATATGAAACCAATCTTTACCCTTGTATTTAGCCTGCTCTGCTTGCTACCCAGCTACGGCCAAAGCCTCTTCTACGAAGGCTTTGACGATGTCGTTATCAGTGCCGGAGCGGCCAAGGGCCCCAGTGACTGGGTCGGCGAAAACCGGGACGGTCAGGAGGCCTACGATGCACCGCGCAACTTTCCTTTTGACCAATCCGCCTACCGCCTCGATGCCTGGGCCATCACCGACATCAACCTGGGGGACGAAAGGGTGGCCATCAGTACTTCGCTACACGGACCCGATGACAACGTCACCGATCGCTGGCTCATGAGCCCCAAAGTTGTGGGGATTCAGGCGGATAGCTACCTTTTTTGGGATGGCTACACCGATAACCTGGAGGGGCTGGACAACGGAGAAATTTGGGTGA
>CALCCH010000612.1 GCA_937899855.1 uncultured Saprospirales bacterium
CGAATCGAGGGGAGCCGTGGTCAGCCGAAAGGAATCCAGATAGCGATCGACGGCGGGATTCAAGCCTTTGGCGCGAGCCCCAACGGCTTGGATGAGGTAAAAACGCTGCCCCACCATCAAAGCCTTGGTTTTGATGCTCGCCTCCCCGTCTTGGTACACCAAACGCCACAATTTACCGGGAAAGCCCTGCTCCACAATGTCATTGGCGTAGAGCAAGTCCCCCTTCACACTGGCCAACGAACCGCGGACGGTGGTTTCAAAAAAAGCCTCTAGCAAGGCCGTCGAATCGGAATGCATCGCTCCCGCCGGATAGTCACAGTAGCTAAGGAGGTAAAGCAAATTATCGGGATCCTTCTCCGTTGGTTGGTAGTAAAACCGGTGATAGGTCAGGGTGCCTACGGCCGTTTCGATCGGATTCTCCTTTTTTTCCATCGCCTGAGGTACCAGCACGCGAAAACGACCTTCGTAATCCGTAAATTCCTGCCAGGGGTACTGCCCAACCAAGGTAGCGAGCGCCAAAAATCCAAAAATCCAGCTGTGCATAGGTTCGATTTAGACGTAAAGATAGTAGATTCGTACGAGCTAAAGAGGACACTCAGCATCGATTGGTTCGTTGGGCCAGCCCCACTCCTGCATTCCCCCATTCCCAGCATTTTTGTATTTTTTTGAGCCTAAACTTGCACCACCGATCAAAAAGTCATAGCTTAGTTTAAAATTAAAACTAAGTAATTTGACTACCACCGCCACCACACCACTCCAAACGCTTTACCGCCCTCGCCTTAGCCTACTCACCGACTTGTACCAAGTGACGATGGCTTACGGCTACTGGAAAACCGGACAGGCCGAGCGCCCCGCCGTCTTTCACCTCTTTTACCGCCAACAACCCTTCGACGGCCACTACGCCCTCTGTGCGGGGCTAGAACTGGTTGTCGACTACCTGCGCCAGCTGCGTTTTGACCACGCAGAAGTCCAGTATTTGGGGGGCCTCCGCGGGGCGGATGGCGAGCGGCTCTTCGACGAGGCCTTTCTCAATTACCTCCAACGGCTCGAATTCCGTTGCGACATCGACGCCATTCCCGAGGGAACCGTCGTACTGCCCCACGAGCCCCTACTCCGGGTCAAGGGCCCCCTCCTACAGGCCCAACTGATCGAAACGGCCCTGCTCAATCTGGTCAACTTTTCCACCCTCATCGCCACCAAGGCCGCCCGCGTCTGCCGAGCCGCAGCGGGCGATGCCGTACTGGAATTTGGCCTCCGACGCGCCCAGGGCATCGACGGTGGCCTTACCGCCAGCCGGTCGGCTTATCTCGGGGGTTGTGCCGCCACGAGCAATGTACTGGCCGGGCAGTTGTACGGCATTCCCGTACGGGGAACGCACGCCCACAGCTGGGTGATGGCCCACCACAGCGAGCTGGAGGCCTTCCGCCAGTACGTACGGGCCTTACCCAACAACGTGATCCTTCTGGTCGATACCTACGATACCGAGACCGGTATCCTCCGCGCCATCGAAGCGGCACAAGCGCTGGCGGGAACGGGCCAACGCCTGCTCGGTATCCGGTTGGATAGCGGTGATTTGCTCGCCCTCAGCCGGAAGGCGCGCGAGCTACTGGATGCGGCGGGTCTGCCCGACTGCAAGATCGTAGCGAGTAACGACCTGGACGAATACCGGATTGCGGAGCTGAAGGCGGCGGGGGCACCGATCGATATTTGGGGCGTGGGCACCCGTTTGGTCACCGCGTATGAACAAGCGGCCCT
The DNA here is from genome assembly GCA_937899855.1 of uncultured Saprospirales bacterium. Lineage (GTDB taxonomy): Bacteria > Bacteroidota > Bacteroidia > Chitinophagales > Saprospiraceae > CALLVY01. Next base: position 1,756 of record CALCCH010000612.1, read on the forward strand.
GGGTGGGGTTTACAAACTAGCGGCATTAGGCAATACGGAAGGACAGTGGGCCTACAAGATCAAACGATCCGAAGAGCTCATCAAGACCTCCAACCCGGGCATTCAACAGGTAAGACGCTTTTACGGAGCGGAAGGTCAGGTGCTCGGAGATGTACTGTATGACGAATTGAGCTGTCCCGACGGTGAGTTGGATGACCCCGGGCTCGCTTCCGAGCCCCAAGCGACGGAAGATTTGCTCCAGCCCATTTTCCGGGCGGGTCAGCTGGTCTACGACTTACCAAAAATTTCCGATATTCGGCAGCGAGCGCAGGCGCAGTGGTACCAGCTGGATATGTCTGACTTACGATTGCATTACGAAAATCGCCTCCTGCGGATCAAGACGGAATTGATCGAGGCGGCTCATTCACCAACGGAACGCTAAACCTATGCCTTACACCTACAAATACCCCCGTCCTTCCGTGACGGTCGACTGTATCATTTTTGGTTACTCGGTGGGGAGCCAGCTCAAAGTGCTGCTGATTGAACGCGCCCTAGATCCCCACCGGGGGCAATGGGCCCTACCGGGCGGCTTTGTCGAATTGGAGGAAGATTTGGAAGCCGCTGCCCTCCGGGAGGTGGAGGAGGAAACGGGCGTCAAGGACGTCTTTGTCGAACAGCTCTACACCTTTGGCCAACCGGGCCGCGACCCGCGGGGACGAGTCATCAGCGTAGCTTATTTTGCCCTCGTCAACCTGGCCAAACACCCCACCAAGGCCTCCAGTGATGCGCGCAACGTTCACTGGTTTGACGTCGATCGCTTGCCGAGTCTGGCTTTTGACCACCGCCAAATTCTGGACGTCGCCATCGACCGACTCATTGCCAAGGTCCGCTACCAACCCATCGGGTTTGAGTTGCTGCCGGAACATTTTACCCTGTCCCAATTACAGGAGCTGTACGAAACCGTTCTGGGCGTATCGGAATTAAACAAACGAAACTTTAGGACCAAGATCCTCAAAATGGGGGTACTCCGGGAGGTGGGTCGCCAGGAGGGCGTAGCCCACCGCCCCGCCATCTTGTACGCCTTTGACAAAGAACGCTACGCCACCCTCGTCAAGGCCCGCCAGGAAGGTTTGCTGCGCCGGGGTGTCGATTTTGAAATATAACCGATTTAAAGCCACCTACTTGCCATGCGATTGTTCTTCCCCTTCCCAAAAATCCTGGCCGTCGGCCTGCTGCTCGGAGTGCTGGGCTGCCAGAGCGAACCCACCGCCACGGACCCCGCTCCCGGCCGACCGCGGGGCGGTGTTGCGGTGCTCCCCCCCGTCGAAGAAGATTTTGTAGAACAAGTACTCAAATGGGGTTACATCAATCCCCAGGGCAGGATGGTCATCTCCGCCCGTTACGACGATGCCCGCAATTTCTCCGAAGGCCGCGCCCTCGTCCGCCAACGCGCCAAGTGGGGCTATATCGACCGCCGGGGAAAAACCGTCATTCGCCCCCAGTACAAGGCCGGCTGGTCCTTTGTCGATGGCCGGGCCCGCGTCCGTACTTTCGACGGTAAAATGGGCTTTATCAATCCCCAGGGCAAATGGCTGATCCCTCCCGAGTTTGACGAAGCGGAGGACTTTAGCGACGGACTGGCCCGCATTCGCCAGCGGGAAGGATACGGTTTTATCAACTCCGAGGGGCAAGTGGTCATCCCTGCGGAATTTGACCGAGCGGCCCGCTTCGTGAGCGGCTACGCGGTGGTCAAAATTGCCGGTGGCTACGGCCTTATCGATACCCGGGGAAAATACCTCCTCGAACCGATCTACCGCAAGGTGGCCCAATTTAGCGAGGGCTTGATCCGGGTCAGAGACGATACGGGCTTTCGCTTTCTCGATACGTTGGGCCAGGTAGCCATTCCCGGCCCCTTCAAAAATGCCCAGGACTTTGTGGAGGGGCTGGCCCCGGTAAAAATCGACGGCGCTTACGGCTTGATCGACCGCACGGGAGCGGTGGTGGTGGCCCCCCAGTACAATCAGTTGTTTTATGCGGGCGAATCCCGGTGGGTGGTCGAGCGAGACCAGCGCTACGGTTTGATTCGCGAGGATGGGACGGAGGTAACGGAGCTGATCTACGAACAGTTGTACCATTTTTCGGAAGGACTGGCGGGTTACAAACAGGAGCAGCTCTGGGGTTTTATGGACCCGGAAGGTCGCAAACGCACCGACCCGGAGTTTGGCTTGGTATGGGAGTTCAAAGCGGGCTTGGCTCGGGTCGCCTTTTACGAGGGCACGGGCTTTATCAATACGGATGGCCAACTGGTGATGGAGCCCAAGTACCGCGAAGTGCGGGATTTTGTGGAAGGCTTGGCCCGAGTACAGATCGCTCCTTAGCTTAGGTTGTTTCCCGCAACGGCCAAGGCTATTTCGCTCGAAAGGAGGCTCGGCGAGGACCAAAATTTGGACCACCTTCTTCCGAAAGCATTTATCAGATACCATCTAAATCATTACCTTACGAGGGGGAAAGAATCCCCACAATCAAGACATTATGAAAGCATTGCTACTGGTCGACTTACAAGTTGATTTTTGTGCCCTGGGTGCCCTGGAAGTCCCCGATGGAGACGCAGTCATTCCGCTGGCCAACCAACTGATGCCCGCCTTTGACTTGGTGGTAGCTACCAAGGATTGGCACCCGGCTAACCACGGCAGTTTTGCCGCCAATCATCCCTGGCGAAAGCCCGGTCAGGTCATCGACCTCCACGGCCTGCCTCAGGTGTTGTGGCCCATCCACTGTGTACAGGGCAGCATGGGAGCAGATTTTCACGCCGCACTCCATCAGGACGGAATTGACGCAATCATTCACAAGGGTACCGACCCGGAGATCGACAGCTACAGCGGCTTCTTTGACAACGGACAACGCCAGGCAACGGGGCTGGAAGGCCTGCTGCGCGAGCGGGGCGTGGAGGAGGTATACGTCCTGGGGCTCGCCACCGACTACTGTGTCAAATATACCGTACTCGATGCCCTCCGACTGGGTTTCTCCACCACCCTACTCACCGATGCTACCCGGGGCGTGGAGCTGCAAGCGGGAGACGTCGCCGCGGCGCTTCGGAAGATGGAAGAGGCGGGAGCCGTGCTGATCTCATCGGATGCGATCAGCAGCAGTACGGCCCCCTGAGGAGAACGTACCAGTAGCCATCTTCATCAATCAGAGAAGACGACAGAGCCCTACTGATCCCAATGAGACGGGACCGCGCTGGTATTCAATTGCCACTATGTGTTACTTGCGAATGATCGCTGGTTTTTACACTATTACTATTGTCCGAAAGCCGAGAGGAATTCGGCGCGGACGTTCTCGTTGAGAAACTTACCACTGTATTCTGCCGTGGAAGTACTACAGCCACTGTGCTTGATGCCCCGGGCCTCTACGCACATGTGCTTGGCATCGATGTAGACCGCCACGTCTTCGGTATTCAGGACCCGCTTCAGTTCGTTGGCAACTTGAATGGTCAAGCGTTCCTGAACTTGCGGACGACGGGAGTAGTAGTCGACGATGCGATTGAGCTTAGACAAGCCAATGACCCGACTGCCGGGAATGTAAGCTACGTGGGCCTTGCCGATGATGGGCTGAAAGTGATGCTCGCAGGTGCTGTGTACGGGAATGTCTCTCTCCACCAGCATCTGCCGGTAGTTGTAATGGTTGGCAAAATGAGTAGGTTGTGGCTTTGAATCGGGGCTGAGACCTCCAAATATCTCGCGGACGTACATCTTGGCCACCCGACGGGGGGTTCCCATCAAGCTATCGTCCGTCATGTCCAAGCCGAGGATACTCATAATTTCGTAAAAATGGCTTTCGATCCGGTCGATCTTCTCATCATCGGTGATGGCGAAGGCATCGTCACGGATGGGGGTGGCCGCAGCCGATCCCACGTGATCCTCTCCCATCATGTCAATTCTCTTTAGCAGGGCGGAGTCTTTCTTGTTTACTTTTTGTAAGGATTCCATATTTAAATTTTAGCGTTAGGCGCTTGACAAAACACTCAATAAACAGGGGTAATCCTGAGTTTGTTTAAAGCGCCGAAAATTATCTTCCAAAAGCGATTAAAACTGTCAATCGTGGGATACCTTTGTAGAAACTACGGTTGTTTAGTACCCGATTAATCACCAGCAGCGATACGCCTATGCCTACTCCTCTCCAGTTATTGTGCAGCACCGCACTCAGTTTATTTTTTGTCGCTTGCGGCAGCGATGGCACTACCGAAGCATGCACCAAGGGGCAGCCCGTCGCCATTTTTTCGGAAGCCTTGCCCCGGGTCGTTGGGCAAGAGTTTTCGGCGGAGGGGCAAAGCGCACGCGAGCTGGTCCGCTTTGACAATCAATTGCAACTGGAAATTCTCCAGGCGGGTTGCCAGACGATTACGCAAGAATTTCGATTTACCTGGCCGGAAGAAATCCCGGAAGCGGGGCCCGAAGAGTGGCGACGGCTGGCCGCGGAGCAATTCCACTTCCTGGGCGATGTGGGGGAGCGCTACCGAGATTACCACCTGTACGCCCGAGTTATCGAAGAATTGGGAGTGGATCTTCCCCTGGCCCAGGCCATCAACTTGGGCAATGGCCAGACCTTGCGGCTCGATCGGATCACGGGGGGCGGGCGAAGTACCATTATCGTAGAACTAAAGCAGTAGAAGTCCTCCCCCAAGCTTTGGCAAACGACGATTCTTGACTATCTTTAGCCCCGTTCAGACTCATTTACAACCCAATTTTCTCCACGACAGCAGGTGACCAATTGGTCCAATTACGCCGTACCAACGGATGTAATGGGTTTGATTTACTGTGTGTACTGTCAAAAAAATACATCGACATGAGGAGGTTGCTCTTGCCCCTACTGGTGTTCTTTCTCGTCCTGTGGCTCTTTGGAGGAGCTGCCTGGTACGCCCAACAGGAACAACAACGACAAAGCCTAATCGCCACCGCTATCCCGGCCGTCCCCCCCTTTTCCATCCGCGACAGCAGCTTCGTCCTACGGGTAGCCGAGAATACCACCTTTCTTCAATCCAACCACAACATCCACATCCCCGAATCGGTCAATCTGGCCCTCCAACAACTCGTGGAGCACCTGCGTCAGTATCCCCACAAAAGCCTTTGGCTCACCGGCAGTTACCTGGCGGGGGAAGCCAACCACAGTGCCTACTCCAGCCTGGGCCTGGCGCGGGCCGAAGCCCTCAAAAGCCGACTGATCCGCTTGGGTCTGGAAGGTCACCGCATCCACACGCGGGAGCGCTTGGAAGCCGAAATGAACTTCCAAGAAGGGGCCGTCTACGGGGCGGTGGATCTCCAGGTCAAGTCCCAGTGATTCCCCTCTTTTTGAGCAGTGAGGTAATTAAATATGAAGGTTTGGTTTAAATGCTGGAATTAATTCCATATTTTAGACATGTATTAGGGGTAGCTTTCACCAATAAAGTGGCCCTCAACGTCTCAAAACTGCGTTTTTAGCTATGATTTGGTTTTCAATGCCGGTTTTTTTGTTGATGTTAGGCGCCTCAGTACTGGGTTTTTTACTCTCCTGGGTTTGGGTAGGCAACAAGCTCGACCGACTGCACCGCGATTTTCAGCAGCAACGGGATCAGCTATCGGCCAGCCAGCACCGCTACCGCGATTTGTTAGAGCATTCCAATGGCCAGCAGGGCGAAAAGGAAAAATTGATCCAAAAGCTGGATGACCTACGCCAACAGCTCGCCCGCTACGAAGACAGCCAGCAACGCCTGGAAGAGGAACGCTCCCTGTACCGCCAGGAATTACAGGCCCTCCAAAAACGGCGTGTCAAAGCAACCCTCCCCCGACAAATTACGGGTGAATTGGCCAGCATGCGCTCCCGGATTGATGAGCTGACGCAGGAAAAGGAGAATTGGCGGGAAAAATACATGATCATCCGCCAGGCCAATGACGAACACCTCGCCCAACTCAGCGCGTTGGGCAAACAGGCGGAGCAACCCGACAAAATTGACTGGCGGGAAGAATACCACCAGATGCAAATGAGTTTGAATAAAAAATTGGACGAACTCAAGGAAACGCACCAAAGCCAACGGCGAGAATACCTGGAAATGAAGCAACACTACGACCAGGAAGTAGCACGCCTCCAACGGGAAAAAGAGCAACTACGGGCTCGCCATCCCAAGGATAAGTCCGACTCCGGCTTCCACGATGCGTAGCAAAAAAATAGGAACCCCGCCCGCCATCAATGGGGCCATTGGTTCCCAAAAGAGTTAAGTAGAAGTAGTATCAGTAATTTTGATGGCCTTGTGGCTCTTGGCGACGAGGCCATTTTCTTTTGTCCCACCTCTCGATGGCTTTCCTTTCGGAAACCTTGTAAAACCAGATTTGTTTAATGGTCGACGCAAAAGCCTGCTCTAATGCGGCAAATCGTGCTCCTCCGAGGAGCCAAGGGCTGCGGTGGGGGAAGGCTCACCCGCTGGAAAAGACCCGGCCGGATTACGCCTACAATAGGTTAGCTTATACTCTCCGCGGGCAAAATATCAGTTGCTCGTCAACAAATACCCTTCGGGCCGGCTTATCAAAGCCTGGGTAGGAGAATTGCCCCCGATCGCGTATATTTGCGGCGTTAAATGAGGTCGAATCGACCTGTTTTACCATACAACTATAAAAAAACCAAAGATGAATTACGACTTGATAGTGATCGGTAGTGGCCCGGGAGGCTACGTCGCTGCCATCCGAGCGGCGCAATTGGGTATGAAGGTGGCCGTTGTCGAACGCGAGAGCTTGGGAGGCATCTGTCTCAACTGGGGCTGTATTCCCACCAAGGCCCTGCTCAAGAGTGCTCAGGTATTCGAATACATCAGCCACGCTGCGGATTACGGAATCGAGGTTAAAAACGCCAGGGCCGATTTCACCGCCATGGTCAAGCGGAGCCGGGGGGTAGCCGATGGCATGAGCAAGGGGATCAACTTCTTGTTCCGCAAAAATAAAATTACCGTCATCGAAGGCCACGGGAAGGTGGCGCGGGGAAAGAAGGTAGCAGTGACGAACCAGGAGGGCAAGACGACAACTTACGACGCCCAACACATCATTATTGCCACCGGTGGCCGGGCGCGGGCCCTACCCAGCGTGCCCATCGACGGCGAAAAAATCATTGAATACCGCAAGGCCATGAGCCTCGACCAACAACCCGCTCGGATAGTCGTGGTGGGCGCTGGCGCCATCGGCGTCGAGTTTGCCTATTTCTACCGCTCCATCGGTACGGAAGTCACGGTGGTAGAATTCCTCGAACAGGGCTTGGTACCGCGGGAGGACAAAGAAGTCTCCAAGGAATTGGGTAAGGTATTCCGCAAAAAAGGCATCAAGGTACGCGCCAATACCTCGGTCGAATCGGTCGATACGTCGGGAGAAGGTTGCAAAGTACACGTCAAAAGCCGCAAGGATGGCAAAACGGATGTTATCGAGTGTGACGTGGTCCTTTCGGCAGTTGGGGTCGCTCCCAATACGGAAAACATCGGCCTGGAAGCCCTGGGAATTACGACGGACCGTGGGCTGATTGAGGTGGATGAGTTCTACCGGACCAAGGTGGCGGGCATCTACGCCATCGGTGATGTGGTAGCCGGTGCGGCGCTGGCACACGTAGCCAGTGCGGAGGGCATCGTCTGTGTAGAAAAAATTGCGGGTCACCAGCCCGACCCCATCGATTACAACAACATCCCCAGTTGTACCTACTGCGTACCCGAGGTGGCCTCGGTGGGCTATACCGAAGAAGCGGCCAAAGCGGCGGGCTACGCGGTTAAAGTGGGGAAGTTTCCCTTCTCCGCATCGGGCAAGGCCAGTGCAGCGGGGGCGAAAGAGGGCTTCGTAAAGGTCATCTTTGATGAAAAATACGGGGAGTTCCTCGGTGCCCACATGATCGGCAACAACGTCACCGAAATGATTGCCGAAATCGTAGCGGCGCGCAAGCTGGAAACCACCGGACACGAGATCATCAAATCGGTACACCCCCACCCCACCATGAGCGAGGCCGTGATGGAAGCCGCAGCGGCCGCCTACGACGAGGTGATCCATTTGTAAAAACTTTCGTATCTTATTGAATATCACCACTCAGTACTGCCTCAAAAAGCCCACGAGCCAGAGAGTGTAATATTAAAAAAGGGCCTAGGCCGGAATCTACGCTGTAGATTCCGGCCTTTCTCTTTCTGTTAACTATTAACATTCAATAAAAAAATATACCTTATTGGCGACATTCGCTACAAAACTATCCCCCGAGAGTGCTACCATTACGGGATGAAAACCACCCTATTGCCCGCACTCATGCTCAGCCTCTTCAGCTGCCTTCCGCACTGCGGAATCGCCCAAATCCTCCCCGATAGCCAATCCCTTCACCAAGCTCCTCCAGACGATCCGGCGATCAGTCGGGATTTTCACCAAAGCATGCGCCACCTCACCGAACCCAGTACCGTCTCTACCGGGCTGCCATTCGACCGGCGCATCCTCAACGGAGTCCCCCAAAAGCGTCCCTTCATCATGGAAGCCGACAGCCGCTTTCCCATCGTCCTAGCCGGTCGCGACTGGTACAGTGAGCGGGCCGGGCTGTTCTACAGCCTACACCTCATCCCACAATTTCAAGTTCGCATTTTTCGGGACGATCCCGCCCAGGGCGACAGCTCTCGCTCGGTGCGTACGCCCAGTTACCTCCCCGGCTTTGATTTTTTTCTCACCCACCGCAAACTGTGGCCCGCACCACAAAGACAACAGTCCGACACTGCCCGGCGGGCCTACTACTTTTTGAGGATGCGGGGCTTCCACCATTCCAATGGCCAGGACCAGGCTGAATTCCGGCCCGATGGTACCGTCAATACCTACAACGGCAACTTTGGCGAAGGCCTGATTTTCGAACTCGCCGTCGGCGCCTTGTACCGCTCAAATCGGGTGACCACCGACAGCATCCAACGCCGCCGATTTTTCTTTCGACCAAAACGATTTGCTTACCACCGGCAAAACTACGGGGCGGCCTACTGGCGCCTGGGCTACGAATACCACCCCTTCATCAACGAAATCATTCGTTCCAATCCCGCCTTTGACCAATACGATCTGCTGGGAAAAAATATCGTTCGCTTACAATTGGGCTACCTGCGTTACGCCCGCCTCAGGGAATACGCGCTGTACCCCGATGGCCGACGCCAACTGCTGACCGACCAGAGCACACGCGAACGCTGGCGCACCGTGGTCAACTTCGCCTACCTCACCGATCGCAAACTCAACGCGGGTTCCATCCAACAACTGGAGCCCATTCCCCTCTACCGAGTCAGCAAGCGCCTCAACGTCGACGCGACGCTCTACCTCAAGACCTACGGCAACCAGTACGCCGCCTGGTTTTTTCAAGTGGGTTACCACGGCAGCGACCCCTACAATCTGTATTTCCAACAAAGCGTCTTATTTTACCGAATCGGCATCGCTTGGGCGCACTTCCAATGGGACTAAGTGCGGGTCCATTCCAGCAGTACCTCTACCGCCCGCGGCCGGCCATCAATCCGGGGGGCCCGTTCGGGAGAGGGCCACATTTCCACTACCTCCAAGTAAGCGTCCACCCGCTTGAGTAGTCGGGCCAACAGCTGCACCAGGAGCGCCTGTTCCAAATCGATCCACTGGGGTTTGTAGTCGTCATTGCGGCGGTTTTCCGTTTCTGATTTTTGGGGTCCCAGGGTGGGAATCATCCGAGGGCTGATGCGGATAAATACGTGCCGGGGCAACCGCCACTGCCGCCGCCAGGTCTGTACGGCCAGGAAGAAGTCGGCTTCCGATTGCTCGTAGGTCGGTAGGGTCTGGCGAGGGAAGTACCAGCGGCGGCGTTGGAGCAGGAGGTGATCACCCAGGGCAATCCGGGGGAAATGCCAAACGCCACGATCGTCGGTTCCACCGTAGGCCGCATCAACCAGTTGTACCAGCAGATCCGTACTGGGGCTTCGGTAGGCAAAGGCTTGTAGGAGACGGTACATGGCCGATCGGTTACCGAGCGCTTCGAGCCCAAAATTGAAGGGACGAAGACGCTGCTGGGTCGAACGGTGGCGGAGTTGGGGGCCGTGAGGACCAGCAAACACCTCTACCTCCACCAGGGCGATGCGCTGCTGGGGTGGTAGCTCGTTTTGGCTACCCGGCGCCGCCAGCTCCCAGTCGAGCAATGGAGGGTAAATGTTGGCATTGAAGTAGGAGGCATCGACATTTTCTATCCACCGCTCCGAATCGGGGCATTGCGCCGCATTCCAAGAGCGAATGGCCTGGGTAAGCTCCTTGGGAAAGAGGTGCAAAAAGCGCCCCATCATCTTGCCGTAGCCCTGTAGATTGGCCTCTACGAGGGCACGCCACTGACCTTCGTGTCGTTCCAATTGCACCAGCGCAGCCTGGGCCGGGCCCTGTTCCCGGGGAATGGAGTCCGGGGCGGGCAAGCAATTGTCGATAAAGGACCAGGGCAAGCGACAGTGACCGCTTTGGGTATCGCAGTAGTCCGCAGCCCGCAATTGATCGAGGAGCGGATCTACCCACTCCGGGCGCAGTTGCTGTTCGTTTTGTCCCAACCCATCCCGGCGGTAAAAAGAATCGTAGAAGCTCAGTAAATCAACGGACGCCCGATCGCCATAGTGCGTGGTGTAGTGTTCAGCGATGGCCTTTTCCCAGGGCCATTCCGCAATGCCTTCCAGACGCAGGAGCAAACGATCCAATTCCCGGGCGATGCTGGTACCATCCTCCACCGACCACTCCAGGCCCTCCGCACTACTCACATCTTCGTAGACCAGCTTCTCAGCCCGAAAATTAAACTCCCCCACCCCAATCCGCTGGAAGCCCTGTGCTTCCGAGGAAGCTTCTTCCCCCGACAGATAGGGGGCAAAACCGGCCTCCAGCGTACGCTGCATCTCCAGCAGGATGGGCGCGCGCTGCTCCGCGGACACTTGCTCCAGTTGGCGCTTACCTTCGGCCAGGCCATCCAGCACCCGCTGTAAATCCGCCTGCTCCGCAAAGGGGGGGCTCCGACGCAGCAATTCGCGCAGGTCCTCCAGCCAATTTACCGAACGCCCACTCAAGGGCCAATCCCATTCCAATACGCCATAGTCGATCAGCTCGCGGATAAATTGCGCCAATTCCTCCGGCTCCGCATCGACCCATTCCAGGGCTTTTTCGAGCAGCTCCGCAAAGGGAAGGGATCCATCCGCCAGCAAGGTGACCAAAGCCGCTACCAGAGGATGCTCCGCCAATTCTTGGATCGACTCTACGTTGCGGCTATTGAGTAAAAAGGTATAGCCCGCTCCGGTCCGTCGCCAACTGGGATTGACCACCAGGGGCAATTGCCCGTAGAAACCCGGTAGGCCTTCCAGGATGGTTTGCCAGTAGGCCAACAGGTAGTTGTTGAGGTGTATTTTGGATTGGG
>CALCCH010000613.1 GCA_937899855.1 uncultured Saprospirales bacterium
GGCGGGTTTCGGGATTGCTGGCGGGGATGCGCTCGCGCTCGATGACGGTCTGGTAGAGGTGGTAGCGTACCCCCGAACTCGGTACGAATTCGACGTAGGGCGCCTGGGCGGGCAGCTTGTACTTTTGGATGTTTTCGGGTAAAATTTCGACACGAAAACCACCCGGCATGATGGCCTGGCAGGCGTTGAGAATCACCTTCACCGAATTGGGGCGTTCCCCCTGGGCATTCTGAATGTCGAAGGGACTGTTCGGCAATAATCCGAATCCGGCCAGGGGCAACAAACTCGCCGCTCGCGCATCCCGCACCGCCTCCTCAATCGAATTCTCGAGGTGTTGAAAGTGGTCAGCCGAGAGCTTCATCCCGTTTTCCCAGTAAATGGGAAAGGACTTAATCTTCGGAAAAATCATAGCGTTGTCGTTTAATCATCGGTTCACAATTACGGTTTTGTCGGGATCGTAACCCGTATCGTCGCGGTAGTCCCTAAAGGTATTCGACTCGCCGCGCCAGGGTATCCGACGGGCGATGATGACATCTCCTTCCCGGACTTGATTGACTAGGATGGATAGATCGGGATTGAGAAAGCGGGGTTTGCGAAACCAGGTATCCGGTCGCCACCAAATGCGCTTGATCGAAAACAGCCAACAGAATTGAGGATCGCCCGCGTACTCCGTTCCCATATCCTGGATGCTAGTGAGGTCGGCCCGCTTGCGGCGCTCCTGCATCACCAAACAAAAAACCTTTCCCAGCGCAACCTCCTTAGGCGCCTCAATCCAGGGCCGGGCACTGCGGCGAAAAATCAAATATTCCTCGCGCAAACTGGAGCGCACCTGAAAGTTGACCTGCATCAGGTTGCGCCAGGGCCAGTTTTCCGGCGTCACCGGCTCGATGGGATAGACCCAGGGGTTTTCCACCAGTTGGTAGGGCACCTGCGTACTCAGGTCCCAGAACTTAGCCACCAAAAAGGGCAATATAAATACCAAGGGTAAGTCCCAAAGATAGCGGCTGAGATCTTCGGCGTAGGGCACCAGCTCCAGTACCTGCGGCGCCGTCACGATGGCAGTAGCAGCCAACAGTCCCGAAATCAGCTGGAACAACAACTCGGGTAGGAAGCCGTCTTGCTCCTGGTCGTGGGGAAAGCGCTGGCTCCACGCTTGCCGGTACATCACCCCGACGTTGACCGCTCCCAAGCTCAGTGCGAGCAAGCGTAGGGCCCAAGTCAGGTGGGGCGAATCAAGCAGCAACCAGTACAACAGAAGCCCCGTACCAAAGGACAGGACCACTACCCCAATTTTGTGATACATCACGTATTTGCCCAACTGACGCTGTTGTCGTTTGAGGCCGTAGCGCAAACCCATCGTTGCGACCAGCAGTAAAATACCCCAAATGATAATCACCAATTCACGCATGACTATTTCGTCGTTTCCGATTTCTTCAATTGTACATTATAACCCAGGACCGACTCACCGAAGACAAAATCCCAGCTGTCTTCCGTCACCACAATTGAGGTGATGACCGCCACGTCGAGCGGCAGAAAATAGCTGTAAAGCAAGTCGACCAGTACTTGACGTCCCTTTCCTCCGGGCAGAAAATCTTCGAGGTCTTCCCCCGTCACACCGCGCACCTGCACCTCCAGCGAAGGGATGTCGTCTTTACAGCTGGCCCCCATCACCGCCTCCCCCAATTTCAACTCGCTGGCCGCCACCTTGGCGTCGGGATTCTCCAGCTCCACCGGCTCCACAAAAACCAGATCCACCGGCTTTTGCAGGATGGCCTCAAAACACAAACCCGTCAGCTCCCAATTGCCCACCACCCGGTAGGCTTCCGGCAGCAAGTAGCAAAGCAAAAAACGCTGTCGCTCGTCGAGGGCGTCCCCAAAGTCGCGCAAGCCCCAAATGTCCTGGATAAAATCGGGGAAGCCCTCGGTCCACTGCTGCTCCAGTTGTTCCACCTTGATGCGGGGATGGTAGATGGCCTGCTCAAAAGGCAAAAAGAATTGCCGGACCTCCCGGATTTGCTGTTCAATGGCCTGGGTCCGCTTGAGGGGCGTATCGTGACTTTCGTCCAAGCGCAGAAACAATCGGGGTGGCAGGGTATCAAACAGCCCCTCGCGATTGACCGATAGCATCAAGGCCGTATCCTGTTCAAAATATTTTTTTCGCACCTCCGCAATGTCTTTCCCACTGCGTCGCTCCCCGTGCCCCCGCGCCGCCACAATCACCTGATCGAGGCCAAATTCGTCGATCTCTCCGTCCGCATACTCCAGCAGGGCCGCCGCCTAGGTTTCGACCTTGATGTCAAAAATCGCCGAGATACTCAGGATGTCGCTCAGTGCTTCCATATCAGTTACTAGCTTCATCGACCCACACCCGAATTGGAATGCTCGAAGTCGACTGCTCTTCAATCAGGGTTTGTAATTGTTGACAAATCGCCTCCCAGTCCTCCTGCCGCTGGCTCTGCCGCGTGGTTTTGAGCAAGACTTCCAAACGCCGGGTAATTCCAAAGTTGAAGCGCGGGTCGGTTCCTACCCCATCGCGGACTTCCACTTCGAGTAGTTTGTCCCGCAAAAATTCCTTACAAAAAATCTTGATGTCTTCCCGCGTCACGATCCGCCCCCGACTCAGCAGGGCGCTCTTCATCGCGTTCAACTGCTGGGTACTGTTGAGTGGATCGCGCCCCCCCGCACTCGCCGTAATGAGGGCCGTTCCCTCCTTGTCGAGGGAGGACTTTTGCCGCGACGTGCAATCCAAAACCGTCTTAGCGGCCAGGCCATTACCACGCTCCCCCAGCGAAGTCCAATACTCCACCCGAACGCGCAGCCCACTCGTCACCCCGGAATGTAGCAGGACGTATATGTCGCGAGTGGGCCGTTGCTCTCCCGCCGTCTTAGAAATCTTTTTGCCCAACAAGTGGTGTACATCCTCAAGAGAAAGCGAAGCGGCTACCTTCTCGATCAATTAGTTGGCGCGGTAGTTCTCCTGAAGAATGGATACGACGTAGGCCAAGCGCTGCCAGGCATTGAAATCATCCCAGCGCCCGACCCCTCCAAAACGCAGGGTATAAGCGGGCTTGCGTTCTTCCTTAAAGTCAGCGAAGGGCTTGAAGACGAATACCGGATATTCCGGGGGCTTTTCCTCGTACACCCGACGGATGGAGACAAAATCCTGCTTGGGCTGGAGGG
>CALCCH010000614.1 GCA_937899855.1 uncultured Saprospirales bacterium
TCAGGTTCTAAAGATGCCAAAGATGCGCCGAAGGATAATTTTCAGACACACCCTAATTTTCTCCCTCAACGCTCGCTACCCATCATGGACATCAAAAAAATCATCAGTGAATACGAGGGGGAGGAAGGAAGCCCCATTGCCTCCGCCCTCGACTTGTTTACCTTTGCCAAGTTCATTCCTTGGCACCTGGGAAAAGCCGTGGGACTCAGCCTTTTGCTTTACCTGGGCCTGAACTTTGTCCTTTTTCAACTCGACGCAGGCTTCTTCCTCTCCCTCCTCGGTTTGGTCCTTGGTCTGATCTGGGCCTTCTTGCTGGGCATGACCGCCAGCGTGAATTTTATTGCCGGCGGCCTCATCCAAACCTTCGCCGAACTGCTCGCCAATGTCCTCCATCCCATCGATCGGATGTACGACCGCTGGCGGGCTCAGGAGCGGGACGCCTCAACCGATCGGACCGCCTTTACGCAAGAAGTCGTTCAGGAGTTTGTATTGCCCGAACTGCGCAACGCCCTGGGTTTTCTCCCCTTTAAAGGGCGGGTTTTGACGGCGGTGGAAAGCATGGTGGAGGGCATCTTCGAAAAGGGGGACGGGACGGATCCAAAATCCAGTACCGCGGTCAAGGCGGGCGTAAGCCCGGCGGAGGATCAAAAAGCCCAATCCTCCGATTACGTAGATGGCCTAATTCAAAAGGTCGATGAGAACCGCCAACGGGCCCGTAGCCGCGTAGCCACCCCCTTTTGGAAAGTGATGGGCTGGGGACTCCTGTTTTGGGGATTGCTACTGGTTGTTCATTTCGTAAGGGCCTAAGCTTCCCGTAGTAAAAAGAAGCGGGGCGACCCTCCGTAAGATCGCCCCCCTCCCGCTAATAAAGCGCTCTGTCGTCCCGCTTACTGCCGGATCAGTTTGGTGCTGTACACCGTATCTCCCCACCGAATCTGCACCAAATACAAGCCCGCCGCCAGATTCGGAACCGCTACCTGCGTCTGTAGCGCCGCCCTCGGCAACTCCTGCTGATACAGCAATTGGCCACGAAGATCGTGAATCTGTAACTGCCATTCTTTGTCCCCCACGGGAGTATCCCATTCCAGCCACAGGTGGTCGGAGAAGGGGTTGGGACTGATGCGAATGCCCAGTACCGGCTCGTCCACCGAACGGATCGACGTGATGCAACCTTCCTCGATCACCAGCACCTCAATCGTATCCCGATTGCTACACCCCAAACTGTCCGTAAAGTCGTAGATGATCTCCTGACTACCCAGGCCCGCATCCGCGCCCAGCAGTAGATCGCCCGCTACCCCGGGGCCGGAGAACGTACCTCCCAGCGGTTGCCCCACCAACTGTGCCGTATCGTTGATGCACACCGTATCCAAGTCGCTGCTCAAACTGACGCTGGGCAATGGATTGACCACCACCGTCACCGTATCCGATCCACTACAACCCGCTTCGTCGGTAACCACCACGCTGACCTCACTCGTACTGTCGGGGTCAATCAGGATGATCGGACCCTCATCCCCCGTACTCCAATTGTACTCCTGCGCCTCCTCACTAGAGGCCGCCAATTGTAGGGGATCGCCCGCACAAATGGCCCGGTTGCCCGTGATGCTGACCGTTGGCTGGGGCAGAACTTCGATGTCGATTGTGTCCGATTGCTCGCAGCCGTTGCCATCCCGAACGGTAAGACTGATGCTGGTCGATTGCTCCAGGGCTACCGTAATCACCTGGGTGGTGTCACCAGTACTCCATAGGTAGTCGACCGTTTCCGGGCTTTCCCCCGTCAGGTCCAGCGAGGTGCCCTCACAAAGGGTCTCGTCCCCGAGAATGTCGAGCGTAGGTAGCGGAAGGATTTCAATAAATCGAGTCGCCACCTCGCTACAGCCGCTGGATAAATTGGTGACGGTCACCATCAGCTGGGTATCTTCCGAGGGGTCAAACAAGGTGAGGGGCGGGCCGTCGGTACCGTCGCTCCATTGGAAATCGTAATTGGAGGGTTCTTCGATGGTGACGCTGTAGAAGGCTGAGCCGTTTTGACAAATCTCCTCGGGGCCATCGATGGTAAAATCTGGGACACCGGAAAGGACGGTTTGAAAAACGCTACCGACCCTGGTACAACCCTCCGCATTGGTCACCGTCACGAAAATTTCCATTCCCATCGTCACCACCCGTCGTATCGTTTCGGTGGTCTCCCCCGTACTCCACTCGTAGCTCACGCCACTCGACGTAAAAAGCGTCAGGGTGTCTCCTGCACAGCCAATGCTGTCCCCGCGCACCAAAGCGGTGGGGCCATCCAGTACAGTGAGGTCGATGGTGCGAATGCTGTCGCAGCCGTCCTGCCGGGTAAGGGTATCGACGTAAACCCCCGTGAGGAAATAGCCCTCGAAGGTTTCCCCCTGGCAAATGGTCGAGGAAAGCTCCGTTTCGCTGGTCGTACAGTCAAAAGAAGACAGGGCACAGACCGCGTCGATGTCGGCACCGGGAAAACTTCCCGAGCAAGTCCCCGGGATATCGGTGATCTGGATGGCATCGAATTTTAAGGCTTCGGCTGGGTAGTTGTTACCCAATTTGGAATCGATGTCCAGGGAGGAGGTGGAGCCCGCAATGTTGCCAAAGTCGTAGTAGCCATCATTGTCTTCGTCCGGGACGTTCTCCGCCTCCAAAATGGCAATGGTGGCACTGTTGACGGGGCGCAACTCCAGTCGGGAGGCCTCCACCTGCGGACCGACTTCGAAGACCCAAACGTCGGGATCACTATTGCCCGAATTAATAACCAAATTATTGCTAAAGCCCAGGGTGATCGATCCCCCTTCTCCCAGGGTCACGTCGCTGCGGGTGACATCAAAATCGCTGACCCCCAAGGCATTTTCGGGAATGGTATTCGCCGGCTCAATAAAGCTACACCGCGGACTGTAGTCGATCACGTAATCGGCAAAGGAAGAACCGTCGTTGAGGCAGGTGGCACATCCACCGTCGGAGAGCGTGACACAATCGTCATCCTCACAGTCGATAAATCCGTCGCCATCGTTGTCGATCCCATCCGCACAGGTGAGAGCGGTGTTCTCTTGTGCCACCAGGCCCAAGGGAAGCGCCCAGAGGAAAAAGAGTAAAAGACGTAAATTGTTTTTCATCTTAGATAACAGTTTAGACGGACAAGCCCGGACGATTATCCAGTCTTGTCCCAATGAGTTGGGTAAATAGGTTGGGAAAGGATCAGCACGGTAAAGGTACAATTATCTAGCCAGAGTGCCCCAATAACAATCGGCACTCCCGCTCATTGCGAAAGTGCCGATTATTTGACGCTCTGGAGACCGTTTTTTGAGCCCTTAGCTTTCCAACTTCAACAGCCAAACCCCCAGCGCCCCAATTCGCAAGTCTTCCTCCAGGTTCACCGCCCGGCCCGTCAGCAAATCCACCGCCGTCCGGCAGGGCGCCAGCGCCTCCCGCAATTCACTCAAATCTACCTCCCGCTCCTCGTCGTGTCCGTTGACCACCACCAGAAAACGATCCTGCTCATCGCCCTTGAGGTATTTGTAAATGTCGTTGTTCCAAGTACCCGGATACTGGGTAAAAGTTCCCTGCGCCAGCGCCGGATACTGCTGACGCAGCTGCAACAATTGCTGGGTAAAATCAAAGATATCGCGTTCGTTAGGCGTTCGCCCCTCCGCCGTAAAGGCACTCCGCTCGTGCTGGGGAAATCCGCCGGGGAAATCCTGCCGCAATTCGACGTGGCTCTCCCCCCCCAGCAAATGCAATTCCGTACCGTACAACAACTGCGGGATACCCCGGGTCGTCAGCAAAATCGTCAGCGCTTGCTTGATCTTGGCGTCATTCTGCTCGGCTACAAAGTATGCGCGCGACATGTCGTGGTTGTCGATAAAGGTAAACAAGTTGCTGGGGTCGGCGTAGAGGAAATCCTGGGCAAAAATCGTATAAACCCCCCGGAGGTTACCGTATCCCTCCAAATACTGCCGCAGGGCCCTCGATAAGGGAAAATCCATCACGCTGGGCAGGTGCGTCTCAAAATTGCCGCGTAGGTAGCTGTCCTTCTGAAAAAGCGCCACCACCGGAGGTTCATTGTTCCAAATCTCACCGACAATATTGAAATTGGGATATTCCGCTAAGATCGCCTTTTCCCAGCGGGTCATAAATTCCTGGAAAGGGTAGGGGTAGGTATCCTCCCGGATGCCATCCAAACCCGTATACTCGATCCACCACAGCGTATTCTGAATTAGGTACTGGGCCAAAAAGCGCTGGCGCTGGTTCAAATCGGGCATGGCATCCACAAACCAGAAGCTGCGCAGCAATTCCTCCGTATTGTCCGCGGCGTAGGGATCGACGATCGACAGTTTGTAATGCTTATCGCTCAAGTGCTCCTCCCGCGAGCCATTGACCCAATCGGGGGTGGGCAGGTCATTCATCCACTCGTGGTGGATCCCAATGTGATTGGCGACGTGGTCGAAGATGATCTTGAGCCCCCGTTCGTGAGCGGCGGCCACCAGTTCGCGGTACTTTTCGTTGGTTCCAAAACGGGGGTCTACCCGGTACAAGTCAGTACAGGCGTAGCCGTGGTAGGAGTTTTCCCCCGCATTCTCCAGGATGGGATTGAGCCACAGCGTCGTGACGCCCAAGTCGGCCAGGTAATCGAGTTGGTCGATGATGCCCTGCAGGTCACCACCGTGCCGCTTACCGGGCAGGCTGGGGTCGTACTCGTCCAGGTGATTGACGAGGCTGTCGTTGCTGAGATCGCCATTGGCAAAGCGATCGGGGGTGATGAGGTAGACGACGTCTTCCGGGCCAAAGCCAGCGTAACGTCCCGTCGCCGCCGCCCGGGCCTCGATGGCGTAGGGCAGATCAACCCGCTCCCCCTCCCGCTCAATCCGCAGGGTGTAGGTACCCGCCGGCAAATCTTGGGGCAGCTGCACATCGACAAAGGCGTAGTGCGCATTGCCGACCTGGTGGACCTGCTTTACGACCGGCCCCGCTTCGACAAAACGCGCCGTGGCACCCGCCAGATCGTGGCCGTAAACCATCAGTTGTAAGTCCTCCCATTGCATTCCGGTCCACCAGTTGGGGGGCTCCACCTTGTCGACCCGCAATTGGGCCAGGAGGGTCAGGGGAGCAAGATATAGTGCGATTAATATTATTTTTTTCATTGGAATTGATTGGTGCTTAAAAAAAGAGCCTTCCCGTGAAGAAAGGCTCTTTGAAATGACAAGCGTATTTAACTAGTTTTTGGTAATGTCGTAGGTGTAGTCCGAACTGTTGAGCACCAATTCGATCGTGTAGTTGCCATCGCTGGCGATCGGAATATTGGTCCCCCCGTATTCGAGTACCCCGTTCGTATCGTCGTCGCCCAAGTCGATGTCCCAAGCGTCGTTGGCCCGGAATTTTAATTCTCCCGCGACCAAGTCTAGGGTAATCGACCAGGTGCCTTTTTCGGCATTGTAAGTCATGTCTTGATCCGCATCCCAACCACTGGGCGTGGCCGAGCCAATCAGCCCCCAATCGGTTTTGACCGCGGTGTAGGTCAGATCCTCCAGGTTGACGTTGATCCGGTACAGGCCCTCCCCCGCAGCGGGAATGTTGTCGCCACCCGGATCGAGCGTACCGTCGGCCCCATTGTCCCCCCAGTTGGTATCCCAGCTAAAACCCTGCGTGATCTTGTACTCCGTAGTGGGATTGGGGAAATAGAGGTAACCGTCGAAAATCAAATCGTCATTGCGCTCGCGGAGGACGGTCTCGGTATTTTCGGGCATCCATTCCTGGTAGTCACCCGGTACTTGGAGTTTGGGGTACTCCACGGCCGCCCTAAAGGTGCGAACGCCGAGGGTGACGATGTCGGAATAGAGCGGCGCCACATCGTCGGCAATTTCCGACTTGATGCGGATGTCGATATCGGCATCGGCGTTGCCCGCTACCCCGCGGGAAAGCAGCATATTGTTGAGCTCACCCTTGGTCACGTCTTCGAGGCTGGTGCCGCCATTGAGGGTTCCCAGAATTTCGGGATCGGAAAAATCACCACCGGCCAGGTCCATCTCTACGGTGTAGGTCACGGCGGCGGCAAAGCCATATTCCGAAGCCGTCCAGGTGATGGGGCCAAAAATATCGGCCGTATTGTTTTCGGTCAGTTCAAAAAGAAGCTCACCACCGGGGCTCGTGATGGCACCCGAAGTACCCGCTTGTAAAACGGGCTCGAAAGTTTGGTCGTCACAGCCCGTTCCAATCAGGAGGAGGCAGAGGAAACCCAAAAGCAATCTATTTTTCATCAAACATAATTTTTTGGACAGTGATTAATACCCATCGTTTTGCCGCAGATTGGGATTGGCACCCAGGTCGGCCGAAGGAATGGGAAAGACATCGAAGATTTGGCTGACCGCCACCCCTTCCGGTGCTCCCCCCTTGAGGGGCCACAGGTAGTTGGTATCGCTAAATTTGCCAAAGCGGATCAAATCCGTCCGACGGTGGCACTCCCAGTACAATTCCCGGGCGCGCTCGTCGATCAAAAAGTCGAGGGTCAAATCGGCATCGGTGATGTTGTTGCCCGCACTGCCGCCGTAAGCCCGTTCGATGACCGCATTGACCGCATCCAAGGCTTCGGACCGACTCGATCCCGCACCTCCCCGGACTACGGCCTCGGCGAGCATCAGGTGAACGTCCGCCAGGCGGAACATCGGAAAGTCGGTGTCGGGAAAGGTCAAATCCGATCCCACATTGCCGTCCGAATCTACGTTGGTATACTTCGTAATGGCGTAGCCTTCGTTGAATAGCGATACGTCGTTGATGTCCAGCGTCTGTCCATCGGTGTGGAACATGGCGCGCGTATCGAGCGCGGGGATTTCGATGGCGTAGGTATAATCGGGCTTGTCCAAGTAGAGTTTGAACAGGTAGGTTCCCTTCGAGGGAATGCTGATGTCGCCCCCGTTGAGTTCGAGCAGGGCATCCGCTCCGTCGTCACCAAAGTTGAGGTCCCAACCGTCGTTGGCGCGGAATTTTACCGCTCCCTGCTCCAGGTCGACCCGGAGCGTCCAGGCGCCTTCCTCCACATCGTAGCTCATGTCGGTATCCGCATCCCAACCACCGGGCGTCGCCGATCCGATCAGGCCCCACTCGGTCTTGTCGATGCGGTAGCTGAGGTCGTTTAGGTTGACGGCCAAACGGTAGAATCCGGGCTCGGCCACGCTGATGTCGTTGCCACCGAGTTCGAGGATGCCGTCGCCGTCGCTGTCTCCCCAAGCGACATCCCAGGAGGGACCATCGGTAATTTTGAAAGCACCCGCTTCGGCAAAGTACAGGTAGCCCTCGTAGTTGCCATCGTCGTTGACCGAGGCAATGACCGTGTTCTCATCCTCGGGGTTCCAGCCCTGGTAAGAACCAGGAACGTGCAGATCGGGATAGGCACTGCCCTCGTTGGGCGCCACCAGGGTATTCTGCCCCGTACTGGGGAATTTCTCCACCAAAGCACTGGTCGTCCGGGTACCTCCCCAACCCCCGTCCATACCAAAGGAGCCCGCATCCATCGTACCGCCGATGGCCGCGTGGAAGACAAAGGTCATGCCCCCCCAGGTCCGGGTCGACAAACCGTCAAAAGCAATGGGGAAGATGATTTCTTCCGAAGTGTGGTTGTCGGCCATAAACATGTGGCCGTAGTCGGGATCCAGGCTAAAGCCAGCGTCCAGAATTCGCTTGCAGTAGGTGATGCAGTCCGTATTCCGATCGCTGCCCACGTAGACCTGCGCGTTGAGGTACAATTTGGCGAGCACCATCCAGGCGGCCGCTTGATCGGCCCGGCCGTATTCGTTCTGACGGGGAGCCATCAGCTGGCCTTCAACCGCCAGTAGCTCCGACTCGATGTATTCAAACAGCTCGGGCGCCGTGGTCCGCTCGGGAAAGAAGGACCCCACTTCGTCTTCCTCCGTGATGAAGGGTACGTTGCGGAACATGTCCAGGGCGTGCCAGTAGCTCAGAGCCCGCAAAAAACGTGCTTCCGCGCGGTAAAAGACAATGTCGCTCCGGGTGGCCTGATCGATGCCCCGCTCGTCCAACTTCTCGTCGGTCGTCTCGCGCAGGAACTCGTTGCACAGGGGGATTTGGTAGTAAATCCGGTAGTACATGGCGGTGATAAACTCGTTTTGGGAATCCCAATCCTGCTCGTGGTAATCGTGGATGTTGCCATCGTTCCAGGCGATGACGGCCTCGTCGGTCGACAGTTCCTGGGCCTTCCAGTACTGGCGCAAGTAGGTCGAAAAACCCTCGTCGATACCGTTGATGTCGGGATTGCCCGCGGGGCCTTCCTGACCGCTGACGGCCAAGCCGGCGTAGAGTTTGGCCAGCACTTGCTTGTAGGCTTCCGGCGAGTCGTAGACGACGGCGGAAGTGATCTCGTCCTCATCGATCGGAACGGTGTTGAGGTCGTTGAAACAAGAGCTAAAGACCAGAACCATTCCCAGTGCCAGTAGTGCGAAGGGGCGATATAGTTGATTGAAGTTCATGATTCACTTTTGATTTATAGCTTACAAATTAATGTTCAGGCCAAAGAGGATCGTCCGCGAACGCGGGTAGACGTTCTTGTCGATTCCGTAGTTGTCCTTTTCCAAAATTTCGGGGTCAATTCCGGGGTACTGAGTAACCAGCACGGGGTTCTGAACCGTGGCGAAAACCTGGGCAAAGCGCAGCTTCTCAAAGAGTTTCGGCAGGGTGTAGGTCAGGGTGATGTGGTCGATCCGGAGGAAAGACCCATTGCGGATAAAGTGGTCGCTAAAGAACTGGGGGACCGAAAAGTCGATCGACGCGTAGTTGGCGTGGATGTTTTCCAGGTAATTGGTGCTGTTGTACAGCGAGTTGTAATTCCCCAGGAGCGACAGGGTATTGTCGTACACGTGGTTGCCGAGGGCGGCCCGTCCGGCCATCGAAAGCTCAAAGTTCTTGTAACTCAGCGCCGTCGTAAAGCCAAAGAACACGTCCGGTGCGGGATTCTCAAAGAGGTAGCGATCGTCCGGGGTGATCTGGCCGTCGCCATTGCGATCGACGTACAGTCCCTCCACGGGAAGGCCTTGGTCGTCGTACACCTGTTCGAAGACGTAGAAAGAGTTGGCGGGCGCTCCGACGCTGTGCAGCTGGA
>CALCCH010000615.1 GCA_937899855.1 uncultured Saprospirales bacterium
ACTAGAAGCCATCTCAAAATGTTTTTGCCGGCGAGGGAGTGGTCATTTACTTCCCGACGAGGCGCCAAAACGGAGCATAGCCCTAGCTACGTGACGCTTTTGGGAACGAAGTAGGGGCGTAAATGACCCTGCCGTAGCCCAAATCGACGAAGGAGATTCACGCAAGTAAAGTATATTTTTGAGATGACTTCTAGACAACAATCCCGATAGCAACAGCTTGGTATTGCACGATTATCCCCTGGACTACGAAATCTTGAAGGAGGGGGAGTATTACATCCATCCCGAGCATGAGGGAGACTTGTTTCATCCGGTATACACGGTAATCCCGATTGGGGAGTCCTTGCCCGGCGGGCTCCATTACGAAATCATTGAAAAACTCTACTAGCCCACCGAGGCGGAGGATGCGGTAGAAACCGTGAGCCTGGTTTTATCGGACTGGAAGGAAGACCTCAGGGCGGACTTCGGTAGGGCGATTACGGAGAAGGAATTGCCGGAGCTGTTGAACAATCAGGAAAGACTTTTTGGACGGCGGTTTCGACCCAATGGCTACGTAAAGGTGGAGAATACGGAGACCAATATTATGGACCCTTTGAAGCGTGCAAAAATTAGTACGGGTCGGGGCATTTGGTGGCGCTACACGAACACTGATAATCGGGGGTACTTTCGCGCGTCCAAAAAATACCGCGGTCGGGTACGCATCCGCGCCAAATGGCGCAGCCGCTCGGCCACGGTACGGACCTCTTGGAATGAGATGCTCGGCTTTTGGGTATCGGATCATTTGATGACACTCGACCGGAATAACAACGGGCGTACCAAAGAGATCCTGCACAACAGCGAACACCTTTGGTTTAAGGGAACGGTACACAACGGCATCATCCATTACAATGATTACTGTACGGCAAATGGCATCAACAAATTGGTAATCGGGGCCAACGTCTGGGTGTGGAAAAATGGCCAAAATGGTAGGGTCAGCACCTCCAAAATCCACCAAGTCGTATTTCACGAGTCCGGCCATTTTTCCCACGCGATCAATGCCAGCGCCCACAACTGGGCCAATATTGTGGCCGCCGAGATCAACAATTACATCACTCACGGCAGTCCCTACCATCAGGGCGTAAATCCCACTGCGGCCGATGGGGAACACATCGCTTTGGCCGAGGGGTGGGCCACCTACCTGGAGTTTCAGGTGATGATAGCAGTCTACGGTATCTACTGGGATGGTGCCAGACTAACGGGTACTACGGCCCGCGACTACATGGAGAACTTCGACATGTATACGGTGCCCATGACGCTGGGTCGAGATAAAAATAGCGGCTGGTTCCTCAGTGGTCTATTCTACGACTTGACCGACGATATCCCGGATCACGGCAACAATCATTTGCTAGATGGCATTTCAGGGGTTCAACTCAATCCAATTGTGGATAATGTGAATGGGCTCAACGATGGCATTGTTTTTCGAAGCCTGACGAACAATATCAAATCAATCTGTCAATTAAAAAGTCGCCTAAGCAGTCAAATCGGAGCCTCCCCAGCCCTCAACGATCTGTTCGAAAGCTACGGCTGTGAGGATGTTGATGCCTGCTTTCTCTTTAGCCTCTTGAGAACTCCGGATTTCCCCAAGCCCCTGTACGAAGAGGTTACGTCCAAAGTACCCCATTACCATCAAATGCGGGATGGCGTCATGCGCAGCACACCAACCGGACGCCGTTACATCGAGCAGTTTTACACCCTCGGCGAGCTGGTCCAAACGGGTAGGGTAAACTTGCCACTGACGGCAGCAAAAGAGATCATCGCCCACGTACTGAACCATCGCAGCAAGGTGGACCTACTCAACCAAGCGGAGCACAATTCCAACAAGGTTTTGTATACCGCTACGGAAGCCCAAGAGCACCTGAGGTTCGTCAAATACCTAAAGGAACAGGGCCGGGGCAACGCAACTTGGAATCAGATCATGGACGACATCCTAGAAGATATCGATCGCTACAAAGGGTGGCCCATCGGCGAAATTGTGGAGACCCTGTAAGCTGAGACAAAAGTACTAGAAGCCATCTCAAAAATATCCTTCGGGCTACGTCAGGGTCCTTTTCGCCCCTACTTCGTTGCCAAAAGCGTCACGTAGCTACGGCTACGCTCCGTTTCGGCGCCTCGTAGGAACACAAATGACCACTCCCTCGCCGACGAAAACATTTTGAGATGGCTTCTAGCAAATCGGGTAATGGGAGTCATTCCGACTATTCTTTACGAAAGTCCGGAATGACTCCTTTGCTATGATGGCGAGACAGCCCCTGGCTAAGTCGAACAGTTGCAGTCGCTGATGCCGCTGGCTTGCAGTTTAGCGTTGGCCTTGAACAGGAGCGTCTCCAAGATGGGCAAGCCGATGCTGCCGTTGACAAAGATTTCCAAAAACGTATCGATACCCGTTTGAGCGCCCGTGATGTAGCGGTTGAGTCGTTGCTGAATTTTGGTATCCGGGACGAAGTGATCGAAATAAGCGGTGGTGTGCTGCCCGCCCAATTCGGCCATATAACTCAAGAAGAGCAAGAACTGAATGCCCTCTTCCAATTTCTCCAGGGTGGTATCCTGTACAAAAGGCAAGTGGCAAGTGTGGATCAAATCGACGAGGCCTTTGACCAAGTCTTCGGGTTCTTGAAATTCCACCACTCCCGCCACCGCCGCCAAAAAGCCGCCGCACGCTTCCACATCGGAAAAGATGGAGTAGTCGCTCCGAAAGTTTTTGGGCGTACCGATCACGTGGTAGTCGCCACCGGCAGCCACTTCGCGGAAATAGCGGAGTACGCCCAGCACCGGCGAGCCGTCGGTAACAATAGCACCATAATCGTCGCACATCCCCAGTTCGTCGTAGATGTTGCACAGTTGGTTCAGCGAGTCCGCTTGCCATACGTGGGGTACCACATCGAGTGCATTGTTGTGGGCTTCGAAATGATCGAGGGTGGCCAGGAGGTAATCCGCAAAGGCGCTATTGCCGGGGGTGGGGCCGGCAAAGGGCCAGGCCTCCACGACCACCGACTCGCTGGCAAGGGACTGCTTGAGGCTTAGGGCCAAGGTCGGAGCTAGGGCACCGCCCAGACTATGCCCCGTCACCGAGATTTTAAATACCGGCGTGGCCCCCTGCGCAATGCGCCCCCGGAGGAAAGCGACCAAGTCCGGGAAGTCCGTCCGGGAGGAGTCCACCATATTCAACAAAGTCCGTAAGCCGATGGCGGTACCCTGCGATATTTTGCCCCGCTCCGTTCCACTCGAATCCGACCAGGGCTTTTGGTTTTGTGGCGCCACTTCAAAGTCTTCGACAAACCAATCGTAGCTCGAGATCATATTGGTGCCCGCTATCCCAATCGACAGTTCGGTGGTATCACCCCGTTGGGCTTCCAACACATACATCAAGTTGTTGGTCAGTCCCAGGTCAAACGAGTCGAGGTACTCCACGGTCAGCACCGGGCCCCAGGCCAACTCGACGCCCAGGGGATATTGCGCTTGGGGGTAGTACACCTTTTGGAGCGTCGTGTCGGCCAGCGCGTTTTCAATCCGGGACTTGCCCAGTTGGGTCAGCTTGCCCATAGCCCTACCGTTACCGTTGTCGGAGACCGTTTCGCCGGAAGTACTGTAGGCCAGCCAGCTGTGGTAAAACTGTTGCTGTACTGGAGTAGCCGTGGTCATCGTCGATCCCGTTTCCTCCGCCGGTGGAGTGGAGCGATCTCCCGCTCCGGAGTCACAAGCAGTATTGACCAGCAGCAACGTGCAAGTGGCGATCAACAATGGAAAAGAAAGCAAATGGTTTTTTAAAGTTTGCATTTTATTTGGGGTTTGGTGAAAAATAATCAATCCGTTTGGAGGCATCAATAAAAAATATTTTCCCTCTCTGCATTTGCTAATTTACCAAGCTGACGTAGAAAAGAAATTTTTAATCCCTTCGCAATTTGACAAGCGGTAAAAAGCTAAGTCACTCTTCACACCGATCTCACTGGTCGTGCAATTTAGCTAGATCCTACCACAAACAACGAGAGGTATGTTGGCAACAAACCTCCTCCATTCGGGATGATTTAATCTGGAAAGCCTCCTGGTCCGTCCTGGGAGCACTGAAATGACGCCCTTACGTCGGAGTCGATTTCGTGTTGTCACCGGAGAAGCTGTGGTGCTTTCCCTCCAAACACTTTTTCAATAAGCGCCCCGTGGTGCGGCTTACCACACTGTCGATCGTCGATCGTCTGGCTTTGCCATGCCCCCGTGGTTCTGCACCTCCACAGCGCCTTGTCAACTTGTCGGTCTAAATCCCCGTACGAGACTGGGTAACTAGTCTTACAAATTAAAATTACTACTTCTTATTTTTTAATCAAACACCCAGCGATATGAAAAACGCTAAATTGTTTTCCCTTTTTTCTCTATTGTTCATCCTAGCCTTGGTGTCCTGCCGCAAAGAAGGAGCTTTGACTAGCCCTCAGCAGACACCAACGGCCACCCAAGTACTCAGCCAGGAGGAGTACTTCTCCAGCTCGGACCTCCAGAAGGTGGAAGGCCTCTACGCCAACTTATCCCGCCAAGAACGGCTCGCCGAGTTGGGCTCGGAGGAGATGGCGGCCTTCGCCGAAGATTACTTCGCCCGGGTTGGCGCACTGGAATTTCAACTGTCCGTCGAATCCGACATCAAGCCCATCATTAGCTCCTACGTCAACAACAACTTGGTTTGGGCGACGCAGGGTGCGGAAGTCGACGAAGCGGCCTTGCAGCGATTGCGCGAGACCGTTCGCCAACACGACGAGATCAGCTCGGATTGGAAAGTGGCTTTCCTGAGCCAGATTCAATTACAGCAGTACTTGGCTAACAGCGCGGCATACCAACAGTATCGCAGCAAGAAAAATCAAAATCGCCCGACCGGCAATCGCCACGACTGTGATTGCACCGGAGCTTTTGAAGCTTTCGATATTGCCCAAGCAATCTGCGACCGCGACCGGCTCTTGTTCAGATGGCTCGCCGCAGGATCGTGCAATCGGGCCAATGAGCTCCGCCTCGATTTTCAAGACTGCCTCCTTGCCGAACCCTGCCCCGCGGGATCGGTTTACGATGGCGCCAACTGTTACTTTGGCATCCACGCGCCGGCCGGTAGCAATCCCTTCGTCTACAACGGGGGCTTGTACTGGCGGCCCGGCCCCGGCAACAGCTGCTGCTGTGGCTCTTGGTTCGACGGTGCCAACTGCTACGTCCGCAACGGGGGCCCCGGAGCCTTCGTCTACAACAACGCCTTTTACGCTACACCGAACTGTGAGGTTGAATGAGTTTAGCTAAATTCCATCCAATTAGCATTGGTAGCAGCTAAATTTTGCCAGCGCTCCGATTCCACGACGGTGGGATCGGGGCCTTTTCGTTGGTGGGGATGGGATCCATGATTTGATCCATGATTTACCGTATTTTTTCTTCTTCCCGTTCTTGTTCCCGCTCGTAGCGGATGCGGTAGCGGATCGAGTCGATCATGAGGATCAGACCGGCCATGACGACAGCCAGGGCGGTGGTGCCAGCGAGGATCCACTGCCAGGTGGGGGGCTGGCTGTATTTAAAAAATCCGGCTTCGATACACATGGATAGCCCACTCCCAAAGATGATGATTCCCCCGGTGCCCTGGACAAACCAGCGGCGGTAGTTTTTGTTGGACAACATGCCTTTTGAATACTGATTCGGAAAGCTAACGGTGAGCGGGGTGGATTGGTTCGCGGGGGAAAACGATGCAAGGAATCGCAAAGCGCGGAAGCCCGACTTGGAACCGCGCCAGTAAAAGCGAAATGAATTAGGATACGGCCACCTGGGCTCTGACTACCGCAATGATCGATTGAATCTCGGGCGCCAGGACGAAGGGACAAATCAGTTGGGCTCCCTCGGGGCCGCGAATCTCCAGGTAGTGTCGTCCGGGAAGCAGCTCCAGGGTTTTGGCGATGGGCAGGTAAAAAGGCGTACCGACTGGGAGCTCGGGGATGGACAAGACCGCCTCGGAACTTTCCCAATCGTAGAGGTTGAGCTGTACGTGATCCGCTCCCGGAACTTGGCAGTGGATTTGGATTTGCTCATCGAATTGGTAAGCCTCTTTCCAGTTGCTTAGGGTGATGGGAGAATCAGTCTGCTCCGCAAGACGCTGCTGCAAATGGGGGTTGGCATCGTAATGGTGCGCGATGGCTTCGTAGCGACGGAAAATGCGCTCGACGGACTTCGCGTAGAAGTTGCCCCCGCGTCGGCTTTTGAGGCCTTGGTCATTGAAGTCGTTGGCGATATTGTTAAAGTTGTGACCGCTGGCCCGGAGGCGAGCGATGCGTTGGGCGATGTC
Source organism: uncultured Saprospirales bacterium (assembly GCA_937899855.1). Lineage (GTDB taxonomy): Bacteria > Bacteroidota > Bacteroidia > Chitinophagales > Saprospiraceae > CALLVY01. The sequence continues at coordinate 6,326 of CALCCH010000615.1, forward strand.
GATATTGGTGGGGTCAAAGAGGGCGAGGCGGACGCGTTGGCGGCTGGCGGAGACTTTGGCTTGGGCGATATTGGGATTGCCGACGTTGAGTCCGGCTTCCGTTCGTTCGCGCAGGCGAGCGCTGATTTTTTGGCCAAAGTCTTTGCGCTCCAATTCGATGTGTCGAATGATGAGGGCGAGGCCCCGATGGTCCAAGTCTGGAAAATCCAGTACCTCGAATTTGGCCTGGCTCCCTTGGAGTTTGCGGAGCATGTCCAAATCTTTACTGATCAACTGGTAGGATTCGATCCGGATCACTTCCTTTTTTTCGCCATCGGCTTGGGGATACTGCCGGAGGGCGGCTTCCAATACTTCGATTTGGGTGATGGGGGAAACGGGGCTATTTTTGACGGAGGTGTCGTCCGTTGCTTCCAGGGTACGGGAGAAGCTGGGGGAAGGGTCGGTTGTATTATTAGGCATGGCTATTCAAGTGTCCGTTAAAGTGATTGCCATAGTAAAATGTTTACTGCGGCATAGTGTTCAAAAGTTTGGTCCAGAAAGTTGGTTTCCCTCGGACGGCGACAAACATAAGAAATATTTATCACTTTTAAGTTGAATGTTGATAAATATTTGAAAACAAATTGTTACACATTCTGAACAAATACCGTCGGTGTGGTTTTTCGCAAGGGCTGGGGGGCGATGAATTTACCCGGTGCATGGAGGAAGGTGGGGGCG
>CALCCH010000616.1 GCA_937899855.1 uncultured Saprospirales bacterium
CCCGCCCACTGGGCGAAACTATGTCTCCACCAAAAATCCCAGGTTATTCCCATCCTCATCGCGCATCGAACTCGTCCGGTGGCCATCCGAAAAATCTGGCCTGTACATCTCATCTTCTACACTTCCACCCTGCTCATCACTCCGACAACGGCGCCCACCCCGCTGCTCGCGAGGTAATGCCCCTTCGAAGTCTTGCGGAGCCTCCAATCCATTTCGGTAATATCAGCCCCCCTCGTCCCAGGCAATCAAATCCAACAGCCGCTGGTGAATCTCCCGCCAATCGCGACTCAGATCGACGGTGCGGATTTCCAGGGGAAGCCCTTCCCAGTGGTAGACCAAATCGCGGTCCGCAGTGGTGGTGGGGTAGAGCAAAATGCCGCGGGTTTGCCGGCTGCGGGCCTCCGCTGATTCCTGGTTGAGGAGGTAGCTAAAAATTTGGTAGAGGTTGGAGGATTGGATGCTCCGTTTGTCAAAGTATTCCTGGAGGGTGCGCCGGTAGTACTTGGCGTCGATGATGATCTTTTCCGTAGCGCTTTCCAGACTGAGGTCGGTCCGCATCAGGGGGAGATAATCGCGGTGGGGCGCGTGCGCGGGGCGCAAGTGCCAGTGGATCAACTCGCGGCGGACTCGGTAGGGCGCCTGCTCGCGGCGGTAAAACTGAAAGAGGAAGGTCTCAAAAAGCTGGCTCATCTGCCGTTCGTCGCGCCGGAAATCGAGGAAGCGATAGGTGCCGGGGCTTTCGCCGGGGAGGAGTTGGCGGTACAGCAGCTCGGCGACCGAGAGGGCCAGTTGGTAGCTTTGGTGGGAGTGCTGCTGACGCAACTGGGCAAAATCGCTGGGTTGAATTTTGCGGGGCGGGATTTGGGGAAAATGAGCGAGCAGTTGCCGGCTGGTGCGGCGGAGGCTCCGATCGAGTGCGGGGCTGCGGATCAATTTGTGGAGGACGGCACTTAGGATTTGGTTGGGCAGGGTGAGGGCAGAAAATTCGTCAAAAGCACAGTGGGTTTTTTGCTGGAGCAGGAGGTGGTTGCGGAGGGTGGTGGAATACTGCAGCTTGCCCTTTACCCCGGCCAGATCGCGGGCGACGGTGCGGTACTGCTGGTCCAGACCGCGTTTGAGCACCGTACGGGTGGCCTCGTTAAACACGCGCGCCAGCAATTGCAACAACTCGGTCGGACCATCGCCCGCTACTTCCACGGGCTCCCCCGGCGTCAGTTTATTCCAGGCGTAGCTGAGCAGGTAGTACAGATTTTTAATGGGAATGAACATCGGGGGTAAAATACCGTTTTTTTAGCAGCTCCGGCCAACATTTAAGCCATTTCAATATGTGGACCTGTCCCAAGTGCGAACGCCAATTCAAAACCACCAACCAATCGCATACCTGCAGCAAGGTGAGCATTGCTGCCCTGTTTGAGGGCCGCCCCGACGAACTCGTCCTCGCCTTCGACCGCCTGCTCGCCCTCGTCGTCGACTGGGAACCCATCAGCATCGGCACCGCCAAACACACCATCGTACTCACCAACCGCAAGGCCTGGCTGATCGTCAAGCCCCTGCGCCAGGAACTGGACCTCAAATTTTACTATCCCGAAGCCCTGGAAAGCGAACTGTTCCGCCGCGTAGCCCGAGCCTACAACCACAAATTTGCCCATCACCTCCGCATCCGCCACCCCGAGGAAATCAACGAAGAAATGCTAGCCCTCCTCCGCAAAGGCTACGATTTCGCCCTGGGCTGAGCCCTCAGTAACGCAGCACCTCCATCATCCGTTCGACCATACCCGGATCGTCAAACCAAATCTCCTCCAGCAAAGGCCGCAACTCGTAGCGCAAAATGCCTTCGTACCAGCTCGCTTCCTCCTGCCCCGGCTCGTAGGTGCAAAAGTAACTGTGCCCCAGCTGAAAACCCGGCCCCAAGCTGACCTCCTCCCGGATGTACTGATTGACCCGCTCCACCGCCCGGCAGAGGTGGCGGATCCGCTTTTTGGAAACGCCCCGCTCCGCCAAAAAGGCTTGTAAGGGGGGATCAAAATTGGGGTCGATCCCCACGAAGGCAAACCGCCGCCGCAGGGCGTAATCGACGATGGCCAGCGAGCGATCCGCCGTATTCATCGTACCGATGAGGTAGAGATTGGGCGGTACGTAAAAGAAGGCGTCGTCCGCCTCGGCGTAGGTCAGTCGTAGGCGGTACTTCTCCTCCCGTTTGTCCGCCTCGATCAGCAGCAGCAACTCACCAAAAATCTTGGATAAATTCACGCGGTTGATCTCATCAATCAGCAAAAAGAAGGACCGCTGCGGATGCGCCAGGGCCCGCTGACAAAAATCGTAGAACAGCCCATTGCGCAATTCAAATCCTCCTCCCCGCGCCGGGCGCAAGCCCTGGACAAAGTCCTCATAACCGTAAGACTGGTGAAACTGCACCAGCTCGATTTGGGCATCGTTGTGATTGCCCATCAGTTCGTAAGCCACCTTTCGCGCCATAAACGTCTTGCCCACCCCCGGTGGGCCCTGGAGGATCAGGTTCTTTTTCCGCCGCAACAGGGCCACCATCCGCGCCATTTCCGCTACGGCGACGAAGGGGCGATCGGGATCTTCGGCGTAAACGTAAGGGCGCACCTCGTGTTGGCGTAAAAACTGTTCGTAATCGATGTTTTTGGTATCGATCAGATCGCGGAGGTAGTCAAACTCCTCCTCGCTCAGGCGAAAGAGCGTCCCCTGTTTTTGCTGGAGCAGCTCGGATTGGGCCAACCCGGGATGCGGGTACACCTCGCTCCAGTGGACGGGCACCTCCAGTTTTTCCAGCAGTTCCAATTCGATGACCTCTCCCTGCCGCTCGCTCTGGTGAACCCCCCGACGAACTTGGAGGATGGCCTGGATGCGTTTGACCGGACTGCTTTCGTAGCCCAGCACGTAGTCCCCCGACTGAAGCGCCGCGAAGTTTTTATAGATCAGGTGTTTGTTGCCGCGTTCGTTGCGGGTGGAAAAAAGGTGGAGGTCGCCCTCGTTTTGGTGACTGATTTTCCACAGGTTGGGATTGACTTTTAGCCACCAAAAGCGAGGAGCCTGGACGGGTGGGTTCAGGTCCCAGGTTGCGTCGCGCAGGTAGTCATTCGGCGGGTGGTAGGGCAATTGGTGCTGATCGAATACGGTCTGGAGTTCGGGAAACAGTCGGGCGTATTCGCGCAGGATAAATTGCCAGGCCCCCAGGGGGCCAAAGGGGTCGGGGCGAAACAAGGTTTTTTGCGCCCGCCAAGCCCCCACGCGGTAGTGGTACACCTTATTGGTCAGCCAGTTGACCCGACGGCGGTGGGGCACGGCCTGTTTTCGTTCGTACTGATAGTTGCCCTCGACCAAACCGATTCCCAGACAAGTATTGGTTCCTTTACTGGCAAATACCAAATCACCGGGGCGGGCTTCTTTGAACAACCAAGCCGACAACAGCCGAGCGGGGGGAAGCTCCCGCACCGCTTCCAGGGCCGTCACAAAGCTACGGTAGGTCTTGTACTTGCGCCAGGAACCCACCGCCGATACGGTCACCGGATGGCTGATTTCGCCCGCCTCCAGACCGGCCTGCCAATCCCGGGCCTGGGGACCCGGCGTCAGCTTGAAGGCGCTCCGTCGGGCTCGGTTGCGGCGTAGGTTTTTGTTTCGCCACTTTTGCAACTGCTTACGAGCCGCCGCGTAGTCGGCCACCCGTACCAAGTCCTCTCCCTCCGGAGCACCGGCCGACAAGGGGGCCAAGGTCCCCACCTCCACGTCCGCGCCGATGCGCAACACCAATTGGTGGGCAAATTCGGGTCGGGCTTTGGCGTGGGGAAAAAATACCCAGCGGCAATCGCTACGTCCTTCGCCATGGGTACCGGCAAAATCCACCGCTTGAAATCGGTAGTCTCCCAATTCCAGCTCGTCGAGTAACTGGTGGCCCAATTGTTCGAGGTACTGGCGGGTCGTTTCGGCAACGGTACTGCGGTAGAGGAAGGGGTAAAAGACCGACCAGGTATTTTTCCACCAGGGGTGGGAAACCGCTGCGGATTCGTCGGAGCTCGCCTCGGTCGGGGAATGCAACTGGCGCTCCAAATGTTCGAGGTCTTGCTCGCGGAGGGGTTTGCCCGTTTGCAAATGCTGAATGATCGCCAAGCGAAATTCCACTTCCCGACTGAGCTTGGCGTCGGTGGAGAACTGCTCGCGGTAAATTTGTCGCAGGTCCTCCAGCGTCAGTTGGTGGAGGGCGTTCCAGAGTGATTCGGGTTGTTCTTCGTATTGGTGGTACTGTCTTGCGAGTTGGTGCAGGTACTGAAATTGGGTCGACATGGGGGGAAGTTACGAATACGGGAGGACTTTTGGCAAGCGATGCTAGCAATAAAAAAAGCAGAGCGCCGATGCGCTCCGCCAACATTACTGACCTTTGGTCTAAACGATGCGTCCCGTACTTCTTGCGAAGTGTGATGGGGGCACCGAGTAGATATCTTGAGTATTTTAAATCGCTGCGATGAGCAGTAAGTACTTACCGCTTCCTTTTTCCACCTCCATTTGTAAAGCCGCCAAGTCGCGCCCCCGCTGGAGGACCCACTGGAATCGTTTGCCGCGCTGGGGGCGGTTGTCCGCTCCACTCAACCGGCTGGCGTCTTCGGTCCAAATCCATACTTCCACCGCACGCTCGGCCCAGTCTGCCCCGACGGTCCAGTCCGCCCGGGAGTGCCCCTGGTAGTCGAGCTGGTAGTAGAGCAGCTCGCGTTGTTCGGCTTGTAGCCACTGGATCTTTTGGGCCGCGAGTTGCTCAAAGCTTAGTGTGGGCAACTGGGGCGTGCCCAGGGTGGCCAAAAAATGAAAGAGGGTGTGGAGCGTAAGTATCCAGATCATGACTCAGTGAATTTGGTCCATCAAAATTTGCATTGTATTTTGATCGCAGGGAGCAAATGCCCGTTCGAGCTGGTCACACTCCCGTCGAAGAAGTCGATGCGCTCGGGCTTTCCTGTGTTTATCGGACCGTCTTACCAAAGCTCAAGTACGCGGTCGATTTTTTTTACTATTTATTTTTTTAGCCGACCCTTGATCCCACACTTGAGTTTGATCTCCATTCTGCGATAATACTTGGCAAAGCCCACGGCCATCCCCAAGCATTGATTATTTTTCAACTCAAAAACACCCCTAATGAACGATCTGATGAAAGGATTGCTCCTTTGTTTACTGACCCTACCTACTGGCCTTTTTGCCCAATGCCCCTACCCCATTTTGCAATGCGAGGTTAGCGACCCCATCGGGCATCCCAATCGCGTATCCTGCCAGTTGCAATGGGCCCACAGCCCCAAGCCGGCCACCAACCCACAAAGGGAAGAAGAAAAAAAACGCGAGAAAAAAAAAGCAGGGAGACAAGCCCAGGGGGGGAGAGGGATAAAATAAAAAAAAAAAAAAAAACACCCAAAAAAAAAAAAAAAAGGGGGGGGAGGGGGGCGGAGGCACAGAGATAGGAGGGAGGGGAAGGGCGGAGTTGACAC
>CALCCH010000617.1 GCA_937899855.1 uncultured Saprospirales bacterium
GTTAAAAGACTGGAAGACAAAGCCGATAAAGCGATTGCGGTACTGAGCGGCCTGTTTTTGGCTCAGGTTCTTCATGTGGGTACCGTTGAGGTGATAATCACCTTCATCGTACTCGTCGAGCAAGCCCACGATGTTGAGCAGGGTCGACTTCCCCGAGCCCGAGGAGCCCATAATCGATACGAACTCGCCCTTTTCCACCATCAGATCGATGCCCTTGAGCACTTGAAGGCTGAGATTGCCCGTTTGGTATGTCTTACGAATATTCTGAAGCTGGATCATATCGTTTAGTTCCGGGGGTGAAGTGCTCCCATCGAAGTGGTTCGAAGAACTGCAATTTATCACGACCGCCCAAAATCCTTGGATAAAAAGCGCCTTGCGACGGACCAAAGCGCCAAACCCCATTTTTAACAGAATGTTGGGAGCTAGTCATATAACGCGATTTCACAGTAAAATAGTAGGTATTTTTTATTTTTGTTTATCCGCGCGCAGCATTTGTGCGGACTTCGCGTTTTGAGAGTGATTATTAAGCAATATATAACTGACTTAGTGAGATGAGACGACAACCGATTGCGTTTTTATGTTGGTGTGTGGTAGTACTGTTCTTTAGTGCTTGTAGCAAAGAGGAAGAGGCGCCTCAAAACGTGGTTTTTGACCTCGAAGAAGAGTTTCTCCTCGAACTGCGGGAGGCCCTGAGCCCCACGGAAGAACGGGGTTTGCTGCTGGGTATCAAAAGCGTCCAGGAATTCGATTGCGAAAATTACGAACTCAATTCCTCGGTCAATTTGACCAACGACGAATTCATTCGCGTTACCGTCACCGATTTGATCCAACCCGACGATTGTGTCCCTGGCCAGTCGCCCGCGCTGGGACAGGCCCAGGTCGGCCCCCTCAGCGAAAAGGAATACCTCCTCAATTTCTCCATCGTCCACCAAATCAGCAATGCCGGCCAACTGATCGTACACCCCGACTATTATCGGCTGTCCTTCAACGAAAGCGTCAACGGCGTCTCCGTCGCCCAGCCCACCCTGCGCCGCATTCCCCAACAAAGCGTCTGGGGCTACCTCGATTACGATGCGCGGGACCTCCTCGTTGCCGAAAACCTCCTCCGCGATATGGAGGAACTGCTCGAATTCACCTACGCCACACCGGGCAATTACGGCTATTTCACCTTGTCCGACAGCAACCAAGTCATTCTCACCAGCGAAACGCCAACCACCCTGACCCGCCAAACCTTCCTGCTCCAACTCCGGGGCACGGTCGACGAGCTACAGGATAAGGTAGAGGAGGTGTACTGCCCCCAATACCGCGACAAGATCGAGCTCAAAATCTACACCTCCACCGGCGCGGTCATTACCTGTTCCTGATTCCCCATTCGGCGGGGCTTTCCAAAAGTTTTTTTGGCTCGACCCGGTCCTTTTCGCAGCCCAATGGGGCCATTTACATTCCCCCACCGACAGAAACATTTTGAGATGGTTGGCTAGAGTTCAAAGTTGAATCCCTTGGCGAAGAGGTGTTCGTACTTGTCGCGATCAAACTGGTACAGGCGGGCCGGGCGGTGCGCCACTCCCTCCTGCGTTTCTTCCAGATCGACCAGCAGGTTCATCGACAGGATTTTTTTTCGGAAATTGCGTTTGTCCAGTTCCGTTTCGAGGATGGACTCGTAGAGGTGCTGCAATTCGGTGAGGGTAAACTTAGGGGGAAGAAGTTCAAAACCGATGGGACGTCCACGGACTCGGCGTTTGAGGCGTTTGAAACAAGCCGTGAGAATGTCGTTGTGGTCGAAGGCCAATTCGGGGACGGTGGGAATGGAGTGCCAGCTCGCCTTGCGGGCGATCGAAGCGGCGTTGATCTTATAGTCGCTGATCTTGATGAGGGAATAATAGGCAATCGTGATGACCCGCCCCACGGGGTGCCGGTCGCTGCGGCCAAAAGCTTTGACCTGTTCGAGGTAGACGTTGCGCAAGCCCGTTAGCTCCGCCAGTACCCGATTGGCGGCGGAATCGAGGTCTTCGGTTTGGTAGACAAAGTAGCCAGGCAAGGCCCACATGTCCTCGTAGGGGGCTTCTCCCCGTTTGATCAGCAGGACTTTTAAATCACCTTCATCAAAGCCGAAGATGACGTTATCCACGGTAAAGGCACATTTAAAAAAGTTGTCCAAGTTCTCCAAGGCGTGAATAATTTATTTGGTGGTCTGGGTCGGGATAGATCAATGGTTACTTTTCCAATGGTTGACTCGTTACTTGGGGGCGGTAGCGAAAATAAACATTTACTTCTTGTTTACAAAGACTTCCCTATATTTAGTGTATATTTTACACGCTGGACTTACTCCCCTCCAGTTTTTCAAAACAGATCCATCACACCCATGCCCATCAACCTCGTCAGCGATACCGTTACCCGCCCCACCCCCGCCATGCTCGAACACATGCTCCGCGCCCCCGTCGGCGACGATGTATTTGGCGAAGATCCCAGTGTCAATGCCCTACAGGAACAGGCGGCTGCCCTCTTTGGCCACGAAGCCGCCCTCTTTTGCCCCTCCGGCACCATGACCAATCAGATCGCCATCAAGACCCACACCCGACCGCTCGACGAGCTGATCTGTGACGAGTATTCCCACGTCTATCAGTACGAAACCGGAGGCTACAGCTTCAACTCGGGGGTTGCCGTCAACCTCATCCGTGGCCAGCACGGCAAGATCACTGCGGATCAGGTTGCCGCCGCCATCAAGCCCCTCTACGATTGGCTCCCCAAGAGCCGCTTGGTGGTCCTGGAGAATACCTGCAACAAGGGGGGAGGCAGCTACTACACCCTTCCCGAGATCGAACCGATCCGGCAGCTGTGTCGGGAACGGGGGCTGGCCTTACACCTCGACGGCGCCCGCTTGTTCAACGCGCTGGTAGAAACGGGAGAACGCACCGAGGCGGTGGGTGCACAATTCGATAGCATTTCGATTTGTCTGTCCAAGGGTTTGGGAGCCCCGGTCGGTTCTTTGCTGATTGGGCCGCGAGATTTTATTGCCGAAGCCCGTCGCTTTCGCAAGGTGATGGGGGGTGGCATGCGCCAGGCGGGCATCCTGGCCGCCGCGGGCAGCTACGCCCTCCAGCACCACATCGATCGGCTACGGGTGGACAACGATCGGGCCCGAACGGTCGGAAAGCTCCTGGCCGAGTTGCCCTACGTCGCCACAGTCCGACCGGTGCGGAGCAACATCGTCATCTTTGACCTCGTAGCTCCCCACACGGCCACCAGCTTTATCGAGCGGCTCGCGGAGCGGGGCGTCTTGGCGTCTCCCTTTGGACCACAAACGGTACGATTGGTTTTTCACCTCGACATTAGCGAGGCGATGCAGCAAAAGGTGATGGAAATATTGGAAAATATGGAGTTGGAAACGGCCTAGCCCTCCTGCGCCTTACGGCGTTTGATCTCATCGCGGATTTCGGCGGCACGCTCGTAATCTTCTTCGCTGAGCACTTCGTTGAGCATTTTGTCCAGGTCTTCATCCGAGTACTGGGAGAGGGAATTGCTTTTGGCCTTGCCCTGACGCGCTTTGCCCGAGGGCTTGGGTTGGGAGACGGCTTCTTCGGGTTCCTCCAGGATCACCCCGGCCGCATCAAGAATAAATTCGTAAGTGTAGATGGGACAGTTGAACCGGACGGCCATGGCGAGTGCGTCGGAGGTACGGGAATCAATCTCGATCAATCCGCCGTCCTTTACGCAGATCAGCCGGGCGTAGAAAATTCCGTCGAGGAGGTTGTTGATGATCACTTCTTTGAGCTCAATCTCAAAGGTATCGAGGGCGTTTTTAAACAGGTCGTGGGTGAGGGGGCGGTTGGGAGTCATGCGCTCCATGGCAACGGCAATGGCCTGGGCTTCGAAGCCACCAATAACGATGGGCAGACGGCGTGACCCCTCTTGCTCCCCAAGTACGACGGCGTAGTTGTGGGATTGGGTGACGCTGTGTGATAGTGCAACGATGTCCAGTTCTATTTTTTTCATAACCAATCGGAGTAGGGGTTAAAAATGCTAACCATTAATCACCAAATTCGTACCAGTCTTACCGATTTTGATTTGGGGCCACAAATGTAATAATAAAAACGGAAAGCAATACTTGCTGACTTAAAATACTTAACGATAGATAAATGCTAAAGTTTTAATTTAAGGTTTTTTTAGCGGAGAACCAATGACTGGTCGGAATTCCCACTAGCTGGTGGGAATTCCGATGGTCTGGTAGATCGGCGAGCGGATTAGTTGCTGGCGGTCTTGAAGCGTTTGATGGCTTCGTTGAGCTGGGGTATCACGTCAAACAGATCGGCGCAAACGCCGTAGGTCGCCGCCTTGAAGAAGGGCGCTTCGGGATCTTTATTGACCACGACGATGACCTTGGAGCTGTTGACCCCCGCTAGGTGTTGGATGGCACCGGAGATACCGATGGCGATGTAAAGGTTGGGGCGGATGGCCACGCCGGTTTGTCCGACGTGCTCGTGGTGGGGACGCCAATCGGCATCGGCCACCGGCCGCGAGCAGGCCGTGGTCGCGCCCAGCGTCTGGGCCAATTACTCCACAATGGCCCAGTTTTCGGGCCCTTTCATCCCGCGCCCGGCGGATACGACCAGCTCGGCTTCGGGTAGGGGTACGATACCATCGACCGTCTTGACTTCTTTGACCGTCAGCCGGCTAGCGGGAGCGCTAACGGCCAAGGCTTCGACTTCCACCGCACTACCCATTTTTTCGGGAGCCAGCGAATTGCCCATCAACGAGAGCACTTTGACGGCGGATTTGACTTCGTATTCGGCGATGGCCTTACCCGAGAATACCTTCTTGCGAACGCGGAAGGCGCCGTCGTTGGTGGGTACGCCAGAAACGCCGGCTACCGAACCCGCATCGAGGCGGACGGCCAGGCGCCCCAGCAGGGATTTGCCATTGGCGCTGTGGCTGATGACGACCACGCTGGCCCCCAATTGTTGGGCCGCAGTAGCGATGGCGGCAGCGTAGGTTTGGCTATCGAAATTCGCCAGATTGGCGTCGGTGATTTGGTGTACTTTGGTAGCACCGTACTCGCCCAGCGCTCCCGCGCCTTCGGCCGATCCAATCGTCAGGGCAACGCAGTCGGTACCCATTACCTGAGCCGTCTTGGCACCGTAGGTAACCGCTTCGAAGGCGGCCTTTTTATACTGTCCTTTTTGACTTTCTGCAAATACTAAAACCATTTTCTTATTGGTATTTTACTTGGTTAACAATTAGATGACCTTCGCTTCTTCGTGAAGGAGGCGTACGAGCTCATCTAGATTCTCGGGATCGACCATTTTGACGGCGGCCTTGGCCGGGGGCAATTCGTAGCTGACGACCACGGCTTGGTCTTCAAAGGCGGTGGGGGGAACAACCTTGAGGGGCTTGCGCTTAGCCATCATGATGCCACGCATGTTGGGGATTCGCTGCTCGGCCAGCCCTTTGGCCGCGCTGAGTACGAAGGGTACTTCCAATTCCGCTACCTCTACCCCACCCTCGATTTCGCGGGAGATCGTAGCCACTTTACCATCGAGCTCCAAGTGATTGGCGAAAGAAATATAGGGTTGGTCGAGCAATTCGGCGACCATGGCCCCCACTTCCGAACCATTGTGATCGATCGTTTCCTTGCCTACGAAAATGGCGTCAAAGTCCTCGCCCTTGGCGTATTCGGCAATCTGCCGGGCCACGAACATCGCACTTTGGGGATTGGCGTCGATCCGCACCGCGCTATCGGCACCGATGGCCAAGCCCTTGCGGATGATGGTATCGTTGGCCGCCGGGCCAACGTTGATGATGGTCACACTTCCGCCAACCGCTTCTTTCACTTCGAGTGCGCGCACCAGCGCGTACCACTCATCGTAGGGGTTCATGATAAACTGAACGCCATCTTCCTCGAAAGCCGAATTGTTGTCTTTGAAGGCTATCTTGGCCGTGGTATCGGGTGTTTTGCTAACACAAACAAGTAATTTCATTGACTATTATTTTTTAATTATTTTTGAGCTTACGAAAATATATTTTGAAAATCCGTGCAAATATAGCAATAAATGCCGCAAAAATCGAGCGTCCAGCGAATTTTCGCTAATTATTGCAAAGAGGTATTAAGCCTTTAAGTTCCAACGAACTACGCGCGCCAAAGGATACCTATTTGGACCGTTTTTTCATTTTTTACACTCCCGAGACGCAAACCCGATACCATGTCACTACCCAGCTCCGACCGCCTCCAACAACTTTTTGGCTTTTTGGAGGCCCGCCCCGCTGATCCGTTCATTCTTTTTGCCGTAGCCAAGGAATACGAAGGGCTCGGTGCGCCCGAGCGGGCACTGGCGTATTACCTCCAATTGCGCCAGGCCGATCCCAAGTACGTGGGCTTGTATTATCACTTGGGTAAATTGTACGAAAAAAAGCAGGACTGGACGGCGGCACTGGAGGCCTACGATGCGGGCATCGCCGTGGCCAAGGCCCAGGGCGATCGCCACGCCCAGAGCGAGCTGGCGGGCGCCCGTCTGGAAATTGCGGACGATGACGACGATGAGTTTGAGTTTTAGTCCACCCGGATACTTCCCCGAAAAACGCGGGTAGCGGGACCACCGAGCCAGATATCGCGAAAGCCGGAACGCTCGTCGGGCCGAAAACGCACCCGCAGTTGGCCGCCCTTGGTTTGGATATCGACCGTTTGCCGTTCGGCGGAGGGGGCATCGAGGTAATAGGCGATGGCGGCGGCCGTCACGCCCGTCCCACAGGATAGGGTCTCGTCCTCTACGCCCCGCTCGTAGGTAAGTACGGATATTCCCACCGCCCGTTTTTCCACAAAATTGACGTTGATGCCCGCTGCTCGGTAGGCTTTGGAATAGCGAATGGCCTGGCCGTTTTCCACCACCTGAATGTCGTCGACATCTTCCACGAAGGTGACGTAGTGCGGCGAGCCCGTATCCAGTTCGTAGTGATCGGGGCGAATTTGGACCCGATCCACATCACTCATTTTCAGATCCACCCACTGGTCGGCGCGAACCAGGGCTTCGTGTGGCCCGTCGATGGCTAGGAAGTGGGCGCGCTCGTCGACGATGCCCAGATGCTGAGCAAAGGCGGCGATACAGCGGCCGCCGTTGCCGCACATACTACTCTCCTGACCGTCCGCGTTGAAGTAGACCATTTCAAAATCGTACCCCGTCCGGTTTTGGAGTAAAATCAAACCGTCGGCACCGATGCCAAAGCGCCGATCACACAGCTGGTGTACGCGATGTTGGTCGGTCCGTTGCAGGAACTGATGATCGCGTTGGTCGATTAAAATGAAATCATTTCCAGTTCCCTGGTATTTGTAGAACGGAATTTGCATGGTGATGAGTGAATTACTGAACCGGAGGGCTTTGTACCTCTTCCACGGGCGGCGGTGGGGGCGTTTCGCCACCGAAGGGTATCCCGAGGCTGACGTGGCGGTAAATCATCAACAAAAGTACCGCCAGGAGGAAAAGACCTCCCCAGAGCGCTACCTTGTTGCCAAATACGTTCCCGTGGTATTCGCCATCCCAGGTATCCAGGATGTTGAAGCGTTTGACTTTAGGTTCTTCCTTAGGTTTCTCGGCCATATGACATTTAGGTCCCTTTCGAGGGAAAATTTGTTGATTCCACACAAAACTAAAGAAATATCTCGTTGTTAAACCAATTAACCGCATATTACGCAGATGGAATTGCGACTTTGGTCCAAGATACTTAATTTGGAAGGCTTAACGGTCTAGTTTTGTTCGAGTCGCACCGTCCCTCTCCATACCAAACCACTGCGGCGAACCGGTCCCACTGGTGGGGTAGCTCCCCCGCTTCTGGACCCACTAGGGGAATTGCTAAAATACGCGGGGAAACACCGTTTGCTCCGTCATTGATCATCCAAAAACTATCGCTCTAGAATATGAAGAATTTTGCTTTGCTGCTCGGTGTGTCTCTACTCAGCGCCGTTTTTGCCATCTCCGGTTATCGCTACTTGGAAGAGCCCGAAAAGGTGATCATCCGCGAGCCCCTGCCCGCCCGCTTGGCCAACTTCAACGCCGAGCCCTCGGTCACCTCCCAATTGCAGAGCCGACTCTCGACCAGCCCGACCAACTTTACCTCCGCCGCCGAGGCCGTCACCCCGGCCGTGGTCAACATTCGCTCCTCCTCCTCCACCGATTTTGACATCTGGGGCGGATACGGCGGATCCTCCGGTTCGGGTGTCATCGTATCCTCCGATGGCTACATCGTAACCAACAACCACGTTATCGAAGACAGCAAGAAAATTGAGGTGACCCTCAGCGATAATCGCCAACGCGAAGCGACCATCATCGGGACCGACGACAATACCGACCTGGCCCTCATCAAAATCAAAGCCGAAGACCTGCCCTACCTCGCCTTTGGCAATTCCGACTCCATCCGCGTCGGAGAATGGGTACTAGCCGTGGGCAATCCCTTCAATCTGGAATCGACCGTCACGGCGGGCATCGTGAGTGCCAAGGGCCGCAGCATCGACATCCTCGAAGGCGAATACAAAATCGAATCCTTTATCCAAACCGATGCCGCCGTCAACCCCGGTAACAGCGGTGGCGCCCTGGTCAATACGCGGGGCGAACTGATCGGCATCAATACCGCAATCATCACCCGCTCCGGCCGCTACGAAGGTTATTCCTTCGCCATCCCCGCCAACTTGGCTGCCAAAGTGATCAGCGACCTGCGCGATTTTGGCATCGTCCAACGGGGCATCCTCGGAGTCGGCATCGATGAGGTGACCGACGAGAAGGCCCAGGAACTTGGCTTGGAAACTGTAGAAGGCGTCCTGATCTCACGCATTACGCCCGGCAGCGGGGCCGATGATGCTGGGCTGCGCCGCGACGATGTAATCGTGAGCGTCAATGGTGCGCCCACCCGCGCCATTCCCGAGTTGCAAGAACAAGTGGCCCTCTACCGCCCCGGCAACCGCGTGGAGGTCGAATACATCCGCGACGGTCGCAAGCAGATGACGTCGGTGCTGCTCAAAAACAAGAGCAATACCACCAGCCTATCGGGACAGCGCGAGGACGAAGCCATCCTACGCGACATCGGCTTTGAACTTCGCAACCTGAGCGATCGGGAAATGCGCAAAACCAATGTCTCGGGTGGAGTGCTGGTCGTCAGCGTCTTTCGTGGCAGCAAAATCGAATCTACCAATATGGATCCCGATTTTATCATCACCAAGGTCAACGACGTCAAGGTCAGTACGGTCGAGGAGGTGATCCGCGAGTTGAAGCGGACCAAAGGCAAAGTCATGCTGGAGGGGGTTTACGAAAATTATCCCGGTGAGTACTACTACGCCTTTTTTATGAACGAATAAGCTCCGCCCACCAAGCACCGTCGAGAAAGACGCTAGAGTAATGGTTGCTCTAGCGTCTTTTTTGTATTTTTCGCTCGTAAAATCATTGCGCATCCTACCAAACCCACCAAAAGACTTATGAATCAAAAGATTGATCTGGAAAAAAGTAAGAACGAAGACGCCATGAAGCTTCAGTTGTCAAAAATGCAGTACCGACTGGAAAAAATATTTCTGGGGGGTGGTCAGAAGCGGATCGACAAGCTGCACGCCAAGGGAAAGCTGACAGCTAGGGAGCGCGTCGACTACCTGCTCGATGACGACAGTACGTTTTTTGAAATTGGGGCCTTCGCGGGCTACGAGATGTACGCCGAATACGGTGGCTGCCCGGCCGGCGGGGTCGTGGTGGGTATTGGTTACGTAGCGGGCCGCCAGTGCGTGATCGTCGCCAATGATGCTACGGTCAAGGCGGGGGCTTGGTTTCCGATTACGGGTAAGAAAAACCTGCGGGCGCAGGAAATTGCCCTGGAAAATCGCTTACCCATCATCTACCTGGTCGACAGCGCCGGGGTGTTTTTACCGATGCAGGACGAAATCTTTCCCGACAAGGAACACTTTGGCCGCATCTTCCGCAATAATGCCCAGCTATCGAGTAAGGGCATTCCCCAAATCGCGGCCATCATGGGCTCCTGCGTGGCGGGAGGCGCCTACCTGCCCATCATGTCGGACGAGGCTTTGATCGTGGAAGGGACGGGCTCGATCTTTTTGGCCGGTCCTTATTTGGTGAAGGCCGCCATTGGCGAAGAGGTGGACAAAGAGACCCTGGGGGGCGCCACGACGCAGAGCGAAATCTCGGGCGTCACCGATTATAAAATGCCCGACGACCAGACCTGCCTAGACACCATCCGCGACCTGGTCGACAAGATGGGGGACTTC